>JAOSIP010000099.1:0-1488 GCA_030586815.1 Candidatus Phytoplasma planchoniae | reverse complement strand
AATCTTATAAAAGGATATTAAATGTCTTTTATAATTGTTCTTTTCTTTTGGAAAAATTTTATTTTATGTTTATCCTTGTGCATCAATTATTTGTCATTATCAAAAAGGGTGAGATTGTTGGCTTTATAGCCATTGTGACTTTTGATGATAACAAATAATTAATGGAGACTAATATGTGTGCTTAAGTGTTATTTAATTTGTAGATTTTAGACATGAAAACGTGCACCAAAGGAAGGAGAAAAAAGCTAAAAAAGTTGGATGATCAAGGTGGAAACTCTAAGAAAACCTAGGTAATTAGTATTTTTATTGTAATCAAGTGTTTAGCTTTCTAAGGATATCTTTGCTCTAAAATTACATTTGGTTTGTTGCTCAAATGTTAAAAATGTTTTTACATAAAATGGTTTTGAAAAAATGAGTGAAAATGAGCTTGTTTGAATTGATTGTTTGAAAAATCAAAGGATTAGTTGATTGGCCTTTTGTTGTTCAATAATCAGTCAACTGGTCGGTCAACCAATTGTGAATTTTTTGAAAAACCTGAGAATATGCTCATTTTCCGGTTGATTGATGTGGTTCAGTCAACCAATTAGCCATTTTCTTGTCTCACAAATTTGAGCAGGATAGGTCAACCGATTAGGATAGTCGACCGATCGGACCGTTGTAGTAGAAGTTTCTACTATCTAATGGCTAGTTTTTCAAAGAAAACTTTGCGGGGGTATAAATACATCTTCCCCACACATTTTCTATTAATGAATACTTCCTATCTTTAAAGAAAAACGTGAGATAAAAATTTTTCAAAGAGAAATTATTTTTTAAGCATCAAAACAAGAGCAAGGCAAATTATTTACAATCCTTGAAGATCAAGCTCTTCCTAGTTGGGGTGAGAGAGAGCTGCAAAATTTGTTTGTATTCCTTGACTCATCTCATTTATTGTATTGCTCTCATTTATTGTTCTTGCATTTTTTATTATTCTTATTGAACCTAGAAATTGAGTTGAGACTAGCTCACCACTCCTCATAATTTGTTGAAAGAGGTTTGGTTGATAAGTTTCCCTCTCTCAAGGTTGCTATAGAGGTTGGGCTGACAGTGGTTGTCCCCACACTAATCAGTTTAAAGCTTGAGAGGTAAGGTTGAAAGGATCCCCACTCTTGTGGTTTTGTGAGAGGTTGGGTTGAGGGTTCTCCTTTATTCTAGTTGTGTGGTTGGGTTGATATGGTGTCCCCACACGGGTTAATTGAGGTTGGTTGGGTTGACGTGGTGTCCCCATAACTCTTTTATTGTAGAGTTGCTAGAGCTCTTAAAACTAGCTTGATTTGTATTTAGGGAATTTAGCGGCAAATTATTATTGAGATTAGAGTATCTCCCGTGTGGCAAAAGATTGTAGAGGTAGACTCGGGGTTGGAGTCAAACCATGTAAATTTTGTGTGCATTGTCTTTATTTTCTTGCTTTAATTTTCTGCACTTATAATTTTTTAATTATTTGCCTTATTT
>JAOSIP010000098.1:0-1492 GCA_030586815.1 Candidatus Phytoplasma planchoniae | reverse complement strand
TGCCATTTATATATTAAATCTTGTTTTTGTTTTATTTTCGCTTTTAATATTAAATTTTGTTTTTTCATTTTTAATAAAAACTTGATCTTTAAGCAGTAAAAAAGATATTTCAAAAACATCATCACAGTCCTATTTAACTACACAATCTAAATATTTCATTAAATTATTCTAGTTGCCAAGTATCTAACTTCTTTTGAGTTTTTAATATTCTATTAACTATCTTGTTAACACCCACTTCATATTACTTAGAGAACATTTATTCTTGGCCAACCAATCCATAAAAATATTTATTCTTAGCCAACCAATCCACAATCATTACCTAAATCCCAAAAGAGGATGATATTATAGCACTGTTCATGCCTAATCATTAATTTACAATAGAAATCCATTCCACGATCAATATATTCATAATCTGGCTTTTTGTTGCATAAACCTTCATACTCGTGTTAGTAATACGATCATACTACCTCACATTAGTACGTTGCCTAATCTTGAGACATGGCAATTACGTATTTAACAAGGTTTAGTGAAATATTTATTATCAATTGCATAAATAAAAGATTAACATGTTCGTGTCAATGAAGAATTTCACGAATTTCTATTAATGTCTTTTCTTCTTTGACTTGATAAGTATATTAATTAGCTTGAGGCAGTTCCTTCGCTTTGATAAATACTACTAGTGCCTCAAGTCAACTAGCACAAATCATAAAGTTCTCACCTTTTATTGGCTTGATAAACCAACTAGTATAGATTTAGGAATCCATACTTTGTATTTCCTTAATTTATTAGTACAGATGATTAGTGTGAATCTAGGATCCATAGTTTTTCTCATATTTTTTTATTAGCATGAGTAGTTGGTGCAAATCGTGAAATCTATTATTTTCACCACTTTACCTTATTACCACGAGACAACTAGCACAAATCGTGAAATCCATACTTTTCATTGTCTCAATCTATTACCACAAGCCAGTACCATGAATCATTTATTATTACTTCCATAATAATAATTATAATTCATTCTTTTTAATTCATTTTTTGAAATAAGATATCCTTCAATGTCAAAGTGTGAAATCCATAAGACACATTAAAAATTGGTCACTAAGTTCATTAGTGGCCTTCACTATGACATTAAAACTAAGGTTTCTTTATACTTTTTTAAAACATGATACCTAAAACAAGGATTAGAACTTGAAAAGTGTTTAAAATTTTCAATCCAAAGGAAAATAACATTTCTCACTAAAGATGCCATATTTATTCGATTTCAAAATCCTTTTTAATCACCTTCTTTTCCCTTTGGTTCAAGAAGTAGATCCATTCCTAACCAAGATTATAAACAAGCAACTTCTTACACATCATCCAAGCTGGCTACTCCTACCAGTTCCCTAAGATCCTCTTTTATAGCGTGTTATCATTATCATGCATAGGGCCATGTCACTACTCATTGTCCACGGTGTTCTTCAACCATTTGATCTATGATGGAGATTTTCCCACT
>JAOSIP010000097.1:0-1560 GCA_030586815.1 Candidatus Phytoplasma planchoniae | reverse complement strand
TTTATTGGGTAGTTTTTAGTAATATTTTATAAATTGGACAAGTTATCAGACTAGTTGGTAGCCGTTGGATTGATTGGATGAGTCAATTATATAAAATATAATTTATATAAAAATACCTAAAATGACAATTTAATGTTAAATTAGTAAATTAATTAATGACCAAAATAATAGTATTTTTATCTTGACAAACGGTGTCATTTTGATATTAATTGGCAAACCAATTAAGGGTAACACTATAATGTTTTGGAACATGGCCTTATTGACCCTTCATATCCGGGTTTGGTTCATCTATCTAGAGAGATACATAGACATTAAAACACCTACACGCAGACTTTGGATCAACATCCTTATTGTAAGCTAAGCCTTTTAAAAACCCAATATAAGTCTTTTAAGGGTAAGATGGAGGCGTTGCAGGCGCAACTGTGAACCTCCCGGCATGGAGAACTTCCGGTCCCGGCGCGACGAAGCCGGAGCTCCTCAGCTCTGCCAGTCCCCGGCGAACAGCTTTCCCCTGCTCTTCACATAATTTGGGAAGAAAGACTCCTGCCAAGTGAAGCAAAAATTAATAAACAAACTTAACCAATAATCTCAAACTGCTTAAAAACTTTAAAGGGTACCTTCGCCGGCGGCTAGATTGAAGTAGAGGTCGACGATGTTTGGGCAGCCATGGTAGCACTGAGGGGAGCACAGCTTCTGGGTAAAGCGGGACTCGAGGAGGGAGTCCGATGAGATTCCAAGAGCGGTCCGGTCGAGCCCGCACGCCTCGACACAGTGGTCGGTCTCCACCCAGTCCTTGAGCTGGTCGGCGTCTATCTCCGATGCCCGACACGTGTACGCCTCGCCGCCGCTGCCCCTCCTCACCTGCTTCTCCAGCACGCAACGCTTCCCAGAAGATGAGACGGCGAAAGTGCACGAGTCCTTGTTCAGGTTCTCACACTCTATGCCTCCTCCTATACGTACACATGCGTTTCCTTTTACTTTATTATTTATGGAAAGGAACTAATTCCGACGGAAAATTAGTGACGATTTACATCAGTCGTCAGTTGTAAAATAAGTCGTCGCTAAATAACAGAAATAGTAACAATAAAACTTGAGGCAAAATTTTTTCATCCTTATAACTCTTATTTGGTGACGAATTCAATCTGTTCTGTTATATAATTAACTGAAGATCTTTTTTACATCTATTTTTAAGTTAAGATTCATTTTATTCTTATTCTGAAATTCAAATTTTTTAAGTAACTTAAAAAATAATAAATTAATTAATTTACTCACCCGCGGCAGATTGGACAGAGAAGACGAGAGCAAGAGCTAGCAATACCATGGACTTGGAGCTCATTCTGGAAGCCATGAAAGGTGATATGAAGAAGAAGAAGGAGAAGAGCTTCAAGGAAGGGACTTAAGGCAGCGGGGCTAAGAGCTGTGTTTGGCTTTCATCGGTATGAATGTGTATAATCAACAAGAGATTGAACAAGTAATTCGATTAGCTAAAAATTCTATCAAAGATTATATGAATATCAAAGAGATCTAAATATCAAGTTATCTAACTAATAACTAGTATGA
>JAOSIP010000096.1:0-1576 GCA_030586815.1 Candidatus Phytoplasma planchoniae | reverse complement strand
ATTATATTTTTATTATTGTATATCTGTATTGTTTGCTGCTACACAATGCAAATCCGAAATAAATTAGGACTGATTCAGATAAGATTTTAAAACGAATAACTCGGAGAGGGAAGGGGGTGGGAATTGGGGGCATCATGAGATAGAAAGAAGTGGCAATTAGGTTTGTTGTTAGGTCACATCACTTGGGCTCTTCTTGGCTTTTTCCAAAAAGCTTCTCAGGTAATTTCTTGTTTAGAGTTTTGCTTTTTGGGTGGGCGTGGGTGTGGAGTCTAAGACTCTTGTCTAATACTCTCGTTATACTAAAGTAGTAATGGAGATGTTTTGAATAATATAAAATTTCATCACTAATTTAGTAATGGTATCCTATTTAGTGAGGGAATTTTTTATTATTAGAATTAATAACAAATATATCAATCACTAAATAATTATTATCTATCACTAATTGTTAAGCATCAAAATTTAGTGATAGAATTTATTTTTTATTAGTAATTAACTGATTTAGTGATAATATTCATAACTAAAATTTCATCGCTAATTATACTTTTCTTATTGTATATCTATATTGTCCGCTGCCACACAATATAAAGTGAGAATAAGTTAGGACGGATTAGACAAGATTTGGAAATGAATAAAGCAGAGATGGTAGGAAGTGGGAATTGGGGCATCATGAGATAGAAAGAAGTAACAATTAGGTTTGTTGTTAGGTCACATCACTTGGGTTCTTTGTGGCTTTTTCCAAAAAGCTTCTCAGGTAGTTTCCTTGTTTAGAGTTTTGTTCTTTGGGTGTGGGTGGGGGTGGGTGGGGAATTTAGGACTCCTGTCTAATACTCTGGGTAGACTAAACGAGTGACGGAGATGTTATGAATAGTTTAAAATTCCATCACTAATTTTAACTATGGGCATTTCATTTAGTGAAAGATTTTTCTATTAGTAAAATTAGTAACAAACATATTAATCACTAAATAATTATTATTTTTCACTAATTGTTAAATACAAAATTTAATGACAAAATTTATTTTTTTATTTCTAATTAACTGATTTAATCATATACCCGTAACTAAAATTTTATTACTAATTATATTTTTTGTTTTATTGTATATTTGTATTGTCTGCTGCTACACGATATAAAGTCAAAATAAATAAGGATAGATTTAGACTAGATTTTGAAATGAATAAAGCGGAGATGGTAGGGGGTGGGAATTGGGGGCATCATGAGATAGAAAGAAGTCGCAATTAGGTTTGTTGTTAGGTCATCACTTGGGTTCTTCGTGGCTTTTTCCAAAAAGCTTCTCAGATAATTTCCTTGTTATAAGTTTTGTTTTTTGGGTGGGGGTGGAATTTAGGACTCTTGTCTAATACTCTAGTTAGACAAGATTAGTGACAGAGATGTTTAAAATAAGTTAAAATTTTATCACTAATTTAATGATGGACATCCCACGTAATAAAAGATTTTTCTATTACTAAAATTAGTGACAAGCATATTAATAAATGATCTCGAGAGGTACGAGGTTTTTGAGATAATAAATTTTCTTCTGGTTCTTCTGCTCCTAAAGCTATAGCAGGTAATAAATCTGTG
>JAOSIP010000095.1:0-1589 GCA_030586815.1 Candidatus Phytoplasma planchoniae | reverse complement strand
GGTTATTACCCTTCGCCGTGGTCAGGTTCTTCTAAAATATTCCAATTCTAGAATTAAACTGACGACTACTCTAAGTTTCGCTTTTCCCTTGAGCCTAACAGCTGTTAACCTTTTGTTTATCGTCCGGACCGACGCAACACTCTCTCAGGTTGGCAAGGACTACCTCGATGCTGCGGATCGCGAGCTGGCCCGTGTCTCGCAAGTCACGTCGCAAACGCTGCGCTTCCATCGGCAATCGACAGCGGCTACCCTTGTCCAGCCGCAGACCCTCTTGGAAGAAGTGCTGCCCATCTACGAAACCCGCCTCAAGCATTCAGGCGTGACGATCAAACGCGAATATGCCCCGGAGGTCAGGGTGACCTGCTACGAGGGCGACATCCGGCAGGTGCTGAACAACCTGATCGGCAATGCGATTGATGCCATGCGCAGCAACGGCGGACGGCTGGCGGTGCGCACACGGCATGCGCGCCGCGGATCAACCGGTGAGGCGGGCGTGCTGGTGACGGTGGCGGACACGGGCCACGGCATGAGCGAGGAGACGCGGCGGCACATTTTCGACGCGTTCTATACGACCAAGGGCATTCACGGCACGGGTCTGGGGCTTTGGATCAGCTGTCGCATCGTGCACAAGCACCGCGGGTATGTCCGGGCGTACAGCTCGGAAAAGGCGGTAGGGCATGGCACGGTATTTCATCTGTGGCTGCCGGAGAAGCTGGCGTCGACCGCTCGCGAGGCGTGGCATGAGGATGAGGTGAGCGCGGGTGCTCCGGATGAGATGCCGGAGGATGCGGTGGCTTAGGTGGTACGCGCGGTTCATGTAGTAACGTATCTACATCGAGGCTGCTGAGCAGGAGGCGGATCTGGTTACAACACTGTCGAGCCGGGAGTTCAACCAGGACACGAGCCGGGCGAAAAAGGCTGCGCGGAGTGGACCCGTATTTATTACGGACCGGGGCAAGCCGGCCCATGTGCTGCTGAGCATCGAGGAGTACCAGCGTCTTTCCGGGGGGAAACGCAATCTTCTGGATGCACTTTCGATGGAAGACCTATCGGAGATCGAGTTCGAGCCGGTTCTCTCCCGCGAACTGCCCAGGGTGGCGGAACTCCATTGATGTTTCTGCTGGATACGAATGTCCTGTCAGAGGTACGGAAGGCCGGCGATGGCAGGGCCGATGCCAACGTGGTGGCCTGGTTTTCGAGCGTGGAGGCGTCGGCACTGTATGTTTCTGCTGTGACGCTGATGGAGATTGAACTCGGGATTTTAAGAGTGGAGCGTCGTGACCCTGGACAAGGAGCAAGACTAAGAGCATGGATGGACAGCAGGGTGCTGCCTGAGTTTCAAGGCCGGACGCTCGCAGTGGATGCGACGGTGGCTCTGCGCTGCGCCCGGCTGCATGTGCCAGACCCAAGACCCGAGCGAGATGCGTTTCTTGCTGCAACGGCCCTGGTCCACGGGCTGACGCTGGTCACGCGGAATGTTGCCGACTTTCAGGGTAGCCGAGTTGAGATTGTGAATCCGTGGGAGCGCATTTCCCACGTGGAAGAGGCGGGATGTTGAGGCAGGCGGCGCACACGGTTGAGGTTTCGAC
>JAOSIP010000094.1:0-1594 GCA_030586815.1 Candidatus Phytoplasma planchoniae | reverse complement strand
TATATAATCATAATTGAAACTCTAAAACTTGTTTAATTATGCATGCAATGAAATGAAGGTTAGCTTTTTGATTTGGAAGTAATTTATTTCATTATTTAAAATTTTTGAATATTTTCTACTCCCCTGTGTTTAGCCACTTTGTAATTGGGGGTTAGTATGAGACCCATGTCAACTTTCACATCAAATGATAGTTGAAATCATGAGTATAAAAAATAACTTTAACTGTATTTGTTGTTGAGTAACTGGTGCTTTCATCAGCAATATTAGCATTTGTGACAAAACACAAGTAATAAATTAAAGAAATTGATCAAAAACCATGATATTAAAAGAAAATAAGTTTTAGGGTTGTAAAATAATTTTTTGAAAAAAACATTGTTACCCCTAGTTAATGTGGTTGTCTACATTAGTGAAAATATTACAAGAAGAACAAGCCTATAAAGTGCTTAAAATTCAAATAAAATAAAAATTAATTCTCTTTTTAGCTATCTACTAGGAACTTGAGATTGGTTCATCACCTAGATGCATTGAGTTTTATGATTGGGTTTCTGTTAGTATTTGAATTATAAAGTTATTAGTTGCATTTTAAGTAGTCTTTTCGGTCTTGCTTACTAGCAATATGTGGGAATCATATTGAATTGAGAGTGCATAATTTGAGATTTTGTGCATAATTTTCAGCTTCTTTGATAGACGACGATCACAGATTAATTTGGAGTAGTTAAAAATCTGACATCTATATTATATTATATTGCCTTAATTATATAAGATTTGACTTAATTTTGATTAATCTAATTATAAAAACAAATTTAATTTGATTAAATTTCATTTTGTACGTGAAAAAGAGCAAATTTGAGCAATTGATCAATTGCAGATCAGGAAAATAAAAAAGTGAAATTCAGGGATTTCAAGGGGGCTTTAGAAATAAAAAAAAAGAAAAAGAAAACATTAAATAATGTTGCAGTTATCTGCACAGTGCGTGACCTGCAGGAGTCCTTACCCGGCAACGAATGAACTCTGATAAGAAAGAGAGAGAAGCCGGGAGCCAGAGTTAGTGGGGAGAGAGAGATAGAGAAGAGAAGAGAGGGTTGGTTCTCCATGCTCAACAGCATCTATTTCATCCTTTCCACAGCCGTCCAACCTTCTTCGCATGCCGCAACGTCTTCTTCACTCCCGAAAACTCAGCCTCCATGATCCATCTTCCTCCATCGTATCCCTAAAACAGCTACAGCCTAGTCTCCTTACCTGCACAACCGCAAAACAGCGAGCCATCTCAGCCACCATCCATACAGCCGCTGCTCCCTCTCTGCCACCATCCATAAAAATAACTCTAAATTTTTATTAAGGGTATTTTGGTCTTTTTGTGCTAATTGAAGTTTTAGATATTTATTTTGTGAAAATCAAACTTGACTTATATTGTTTGGAGGACTTAAGTGAATAAATTGGATTTTAATCTTGAGTTGGTGGAATTAGGTCAAAGTCGTTGGATCTATTAGTACTAGTCAGCTCCAAATATCACTACTCTTCCACTTCTAGCCTATCAACCTGATCGTCTTTCAGGGATCTCTTAGGGAAATCTCATCTTGAGGGAGGCTTCACA
>JAOSIP010000093.1:0-1669 GCA_030586815.1 Candidatus Phytoplasma planchoniae | reverse complement strand
ACTTTCAATGAATTTTCTTTATTATATTTAATACATTTTAGATTTCTGGTGTTTTTTTTCTTATTTATAAACATTGCTAATTAATGAGAGAAATAGTGAACCAAAAAAAAAAAAAAAAAAAAAAAAAAAACTTTTTTAAATCAAATTTCTATAAACTGTAGCTATACTGAAATAGGTTTGAAAAGGAAAATTTATTATAAGGTAATTATTACACTTTGAAGTTGAAAATTTTGAACACTTCACAAGTGCAGAGAGAGAGAGAGAGAGAGAGAGAGAGAGAGAAAGAGAGATACCCTCTATCATTTTTATTCCCCTCAAAAGAAATTCAGAATTCACTTCTTTCAGAATAACATATATGTTGCTCAAGATTAGAGCTGTGGTAATGCCAGAGCCCATTAGACCTCCGCCAATTACAGCAACTTTCTTTACAGGCCTGGGTTTAAGCCCGATATCAGTGACATTAGGAACCTGTTACAGTTAGACTTCAGAGATCACCATCTGGAAAGCAGATTGAGATGCTATAATGAATCACAAAGACACAATTCATGTCCTTCAGTACATATTAAAGCAGAAAGCCTCGATATAAAAACCAGCATATTGACATGAAAACAAGCTACTGGTGGCTGTATAAAATGTTAGTATGTGCCCTTAACTTCTACACTTTTAGTATCTCTGCATCAGAGTTGAAGCACACATAATGATTGTCAACTCAACTTTCCAATGTTGGGAAACAGAACAAAAATGACACCGACTGCAAATATCTAGTTAATGAATACATAAAACAGCTAAAGTCAAGTTCACTAATATTAAGGTTGGGAAACATAAGACGGCTCATTAATAGTAATACTTTTGCATGGATGCTATTTCACCACATAGCGTAGGAAAGACATAAAAAATAGAAAATAAGGTCTACAAGAAATCCAAGTGTGGGACAAAGATAGAGCGTTGTGATCAAATCTCCAAAGTCTCAAGAGATCTTAACTTCCATGATCAGGAAGCATTATCAAACTTAACAGAATATACATACAAAAATTTTGCATTTGGAAAATCTAAGGACAACTAAAGAATTTTACATGTTCTTAGACCAGGTTTATGAACCAAGCTCTATAAAGCTTTATGAGGGAATAAATATTAGTAAGAAAGTGGAAGCTGTTAGACAGATTTCAGGTCTATTTGTCAGTTATTGCCTATGTATGTTTTATACGACTATCTCTGATTTTTACTGAAATCACAAATTAAAATAATGAGATAGGGATAGAGACCCCTATCATATGTCTATGGTATGTTTTCTTGTTCTTGGTTCTCCATCACATGGTTGAAATCTCCAATGCAACCAATAATTCTATCAAATTAAATGCTATTCTCCATTTCAGGTGATTAAAAAAAAAGGATATTCTACAGAACAGAGAACTAACTTTAATTGATATGACATGCAGATTATTCCAGGTTCTATGTATAAACAGAAACAAACAAATCTGAGCAAACGAAATGTAAGTTACCTAATCAACAGCATGAGACCCAACAGAGATTTGAGAAATAAATTTGTTTCAGTCTTGCAAAGATATTAAAATTCTGTTTATAATTTGCCGTTAATTCAATTTTTATAAGTAATCTCAATTATAAAAAATATATACAATTAAATTATAACATATATAAAACAATTAATTAA
>JAOSIP010000092.1:0-1676 GCA_030586815.1 Candidatus Phytoplasma planchoniae | reverse complement strand
TTCATATATAATAAAATCTGGATTTTTTATTATATTAGTTCTTAGGACTAGATATCATTTGTGGAGAATCATTGAAAGTTCTTAAGTAGGAGATAAATTAGCCATCCCTTCACACCTAAACAGCGAAGGCTGCATATTGTCTATCATCCTAAAAGGGTTGGCAAAGCTAAAGATTCTCTATGTTCCAACTCCCAAAATTAAATATTCTTGTTTGAAATGTCTTGTCAATCAGTTGCTTTGCAAACTTGTCGCGTGGGGAATAAGTCCAACCTAATTCAACATATTCATATTCAGAAAATCAACTAACAACTTAATTTAAATAATCTAATTAACATGTTTAAACCCCAGAAGGTTCTACTTTGAGCAACTTGTCCTACAAACCTCCTGTCAATAAGAATTGGTCTAGCAAAAATAAATAATTGTTAAAATATGGTTTCACTTGTGGAAAAATGTATGCATTTTAGTTTGAAAAATATTTATTGATATAACTAATGGTGAGGTTATTGTCAACTTAATGTAAGTTACGTATGTTGTAATTAAATATGATTTGCAGTTATAAACTAGTGTAATTAAATTTGATGTACTTGCAGTTAAAAACTGATGTACCCAAGTAATTATATTCTAATTTATTATGAATGAGTTCAATGAACCAATGTATGATAATTTTAGTGTATCTAGGGTTTAAATTCATTATGTAGATTAAGTTGTTTGTTTATTTTATGAATATAAACGGTCGCTCAAATTTGGTGTGCCTACAATTATAAAGTAATGTACCCAGGTAATAAAAATTTGAGTTGGTGTTTGTAACAGCAATCACACCAAGTTTGATTGGCACGGATTGTGTTTTGCGAATGCCATGAATACCACCATAAGCCAAAACCCTAGGAATAAATGCCTCCTTATTTATTAATTTTATAAATATAAATGGTCACTCAAATTCGATGTACCTATAATTATAAAGTAGTGTAACTAGACAGTAAAAATCTGAGTTGGTATCTAAAATAGCAATTACATCAAGTTTGATTGGCACTAACTTGTGAGTTTCACAAACACCACCGTAAATCAATACCCCAGAAATAAATATAAGTGGTCACTTATATTTTATGTACATATAGTAATAAACTAGTGTAAATGTTTATTGTGAATGTGTGGAAGTGAAAGAAGGTTGCTTGCTAGAAAGAAAGAAGCATACACATTGGGCTACAACAATCATGAACAAAAAGGGGAGTCGGCAACAAAAAAGGGGTACTTGCCAAAAAAAAATAAACTAATGCCTCAGGTATATTAAATGAGTACACCATTTAGTAAAAAAGTTTCTCACACACGTCATCAGATCACATGTCTCATGAACCCACACATCCATTGCACCACTCATCTCATGCCATCATAATGACATAGCCAACAACATTAAACACCAAAAACTATTTACAAATAAAGATTGTTTATTAATCGTATGCGGTTTTTATTTGTAATTTTAAGTCCTACGATACTAAATCACAATTAATTCTCTCTACTGGTGTTAAAATTTAATTTTCCCTATTTTATTTGTACATTAAGATAATATAATTAATTATTTGATTTTTTTATTAGAAAAACAATTAATGACAAAAATAGAGCTTTCAGTTGCTCTCAAACGTGGGTTGCCCATCACACGTGACCTAGCCCCTTGACCTTAG
>JAOSIP010000091.1:0-1677 GCA_030586815.1 Candidatus Phytoplasma planchoniae | reverse complement strand
TATTGATCATTCTTCTTTGTATAATCATTATTCATCCGATAATGTTACTATGCAGCCTAAACATTTGGTTGTATTTAAAAAATTTTTTGATTATTAAAAATTTTACCAACTAAGCATGTATCATGTATAAATAAATGCAAATAATGTATATTCAAGTTTAATTTATATAATTTAAACAAATATATCAGATACTCAAGATTATTTTCACATAAGAACAATTGACAACTTATATGAATAAATCAAAATTTGAACAACTTTAAATAGTTATCTATAATAATAAAGGATAGAGAAAGCAAACTTTGTGATGTATAAAGGTTTAGCCCAAACTCGGCACCCACATCCTGTCATCAAGGATTGTGAGTTTTGAATCCACTTAATCAAGTAGCTTCAACTAAATGCAAAAAAACCTTTACAATGTCTCACTTAACCCAAGTTAGTCTTCTTGCATCTGAGTGCAAGGAACCTTCATAACACCTCACTTCCATCAAGTGAGTCTTCTAGTTTCAAAGGTGCACATCAAACTACACAATATTACTCTTTTCAATGGGAGAGAATCTATCATGCCCTAGAACCGAGGCATAACAGACACCATACCTCCATGGGAGGGACACAAAGGGGCACAAGGCAAAAATCTAAATAAACCTATTAATTTTAATGAGAACTGTTTTCTAAAAATAATTGAGTCTTTAAAGGAAACAAAATTTTGAAAGATTAATTAAATAAATAGTTCAAAATTTACCAATTTTTATAAATTATGCAAAACTAAATTTAATTTATAACAATAAGAAATCTAAAAACTAAAATGGAATCTAAATATCAATCCCCAAAACTCCAATCTGCTCATTAATATATGAAAAATTTTAGAAAATAAGGTGAATACAAAACTTAGTAAGGGAAAATAGCTTATTTATCAAATACACAATTTTTCATTGATTTCCCAAAGCATCAAATAGTGATTTTTCCATTTCCCATTTCAAAATATAACAGTCTAAAAAAATCATAACATAATTGCTCATAATTAAAAAAAAATGGTATACAAATATGTGAACAGAATAGACATTGGTCCAAAGCACAACACATGTACCTAAGATTATCAAACCAGACGCTAGCATGAAGCACAACACCTAAAACATATATCATAATATCAAATGATGGATTTGGTATAAAAGTGTAGTATGTGTACACAATACATGCTAACATTACTGGATTTAACCTCTCCAGGCAACAGACTCATATGAACTCACAAATATGACCAAGACCGCAAATTTATCAAAAATCCACAAGTTTAATTGAAACAACAATTTACATTTCTAAATTTATTAACTAAAAATCCATAATGAACATAACTTAAAAACATGAGGAAATTAAATTAATTTATATGAAATATTTCATTTTGCAAAATAATTTATTTTTCAATATAACAATCCAAAATCAAATTTATAAAACATTAATTTCTTGAAGTTTCCACAACCATAATTTCTAAATTATTTTTATAAAAACATGTTGTACCTTGGGATTGATGAATATCCACACTATGAGTAAACTGGTCAATGGAATCAGAACACATCCTAACACAAGGGTAAAAGTGTCAAAACATACCTAGAATACTCAACCCTAAACATAAGGGTAGAATCATCATTTTAACTCTCCTACCAGATAACCCTCAACTCCCAAAGG
>JAOSIP010000090.1:0-1692 GCA_030586815.1 Candidatus Phytoplasma planchoniae | reverse complement strand
TAAATATAGGAACAAATGGTTTGACCATTTGAGTCCAGCCAAGAGTTGAAACTCAAGGGGTGAACTTGTTAAAAGGTTAACCGAATGAATTTTGTTTCATCATACATCAACAAAAATATGGAACCAATACTAACATTCTGAATTACCATATTCTAATGATGTTGCATTTCAATGGCACACAAAAGCTGACCAGAAAACGCTTCTATCCCTATTTAGCATTTTCCAGTGCTGTGTCATTTATTTCATTACAGAAAACTTACCAGCATACAATTCGTTAGGGTATTTAGCAGTTGGACAGAGCTGACCATGAAGAATCAACTTCTAGCCATTCCATGGTCCCCTGCAGGCAGCTGTCTTGTGTGACAGAATCTGACTAGATGGCTAAACAGCATAATCTAACATGTAATTGGTCAGTGATTATAATAACTTCTTCAAATATTCTTTTCTTCTTAATTATATTTTCACAAAAGATACACAAGCCAATAACTTTGTTTGTGCTGCAGACTTACAATTTATGGGATTTACATGCTAATCCCACTTCCTTTTTGTACTCCATTATTAAAAATCACATTTCTGAAGACAATTTTTTCTGGAAATACTTACCACGATATGCTCTTTATTTTCACTCCAATTTATTATTCAACCCATATGAATAACTGGCTTAGAGAATGGAAAAGACAAAAAATAAATGGTCATGCTCGTTTCTTACGCCTTCCAACCTGCAGCGCAAGCTCTGTGTCTATTTTCAGTGAGATGTCCAGCGCTTTCACAGAATGTGTCAGTGCACCGCTGCAAAACATTGACATGCTATATACCGTAAATGATTATTTTTATATTCATTAGCCACAATAATTTCGATTAAGAAGATTGGTCATAAACCATAATGCTTTCCTAAATGGCTAAATTATAAGCTAAAACTGAAGAAAAAAAATAGAATTAAGGACATTGGTGATAATTAGAAGAACAAATGTTATGGAATAATTAAGAAAGAATGGTATTGACATCTATGTTCAATCACATATATGGAAAGAGAGACTGCTGGGGAAGCCATAGAATCAATGTCAAATGAATCTAAGTTAAGAAATGCTTTGAGGATCTGATGTAATCACTATATCCCCAAGGGATAAAAAGAACAATATTGAAAGACCATTTTAAAAACCAAAACTTTTCTTTATAGTACAGAATTATAGGATATTAAAAAAATGTCATAAAACAAGTATAACCAAAATTATGTTATTAAGATGAACATGCAAGAAAAGGAAAAGGAAAAGATAGATTTAACAAGAAACAACTTCAAGAGGTAAAATAAGTACCAGCTATTTGAGACTTTTCCTAAAAAAATATATAATAGAAAATAGCCTAACATAGATTGAACACGTATAAATATAATAAAACATAGGTTGACATATTTTCGGCATGTAACAATCAAGAGTTAAAAAGTACTTGGTAATGAAGTATAACAATATCTATGATTAAGGCAAAAGAAACTTGGGTTCATACAATACAATGAGCATCCATGTGGGAATGTGATATCAACCCAGAATGTCTCACACATAGTGTTAACATAAAGATACAAGATGCCTTTTATCTTCCTATCCAGTCTTAGCCACTGTTTCCAATGGTTATCCTCGTCTTTAGGGTAGGTTGCTTACGCGTTACTCACCCGTTCGCCACTAAAACCCGAAGGTTTCC
>JAOSIP010000009.1:0-24463 GCA_030586815.1 Candidatus Phytoplasma planchoniae | reverse complement strand
TTGCTGTTATTAATTACTCTTTCGAGATAATTAATCAAGCCCACCTTACAGTGTTTACGTGACCTCTGGAGATTATCACTCCAGGCTATACGTTAAATAGCGGAATTATGCGCATCTTTTGCGCCCACTTTGTTCTAAAGCTGCTTTTAAACATTTTAATTCTTGATTAACTTCTATACGCAAAGCTTGAAAAATTCTTTTGGCACTATGTATACGGATAGATTAATTGCGTTTTATTCAGCGATTTGTCTTTGCTGTTTTATTTACAATCAGCCCCCGTCCAAACCGGACAAGCAAGTTTCCAAGCATCCGGCTTTCCATAATTCACTCTCTTTCGAGAACTAATTTCCCCTCATCACGGTCGATTAGCTAATTCTTATTGTTCTTGTTTTCTAATATCATGTATTTGTTGATTGGTTATCTTGCGATGACAATCTTTACACAATACCTTTGTTCTTTTATTCATGATACTTCGGTGATGCGCATTGCGAACCGTACCAATGTGATGAATTTGTAGTTGGGTCGTTTTGTCGCAATTCTCACAACGATCCGCTTTCAGACGGTCAGTTAGATGCGACCTTGGAAAATATACTTATTGATGGTAATATCCGGATTTCCCTTGTAATTACGCATTTTTTTAATTCTGTCCCAAGTGTAAACTTCTATGGTTCGTATTGGTTTTCCTTTTTATTAAGATAAGAAATACCCCAAGTTGAACCAATTTTACATTTCTTTCGAACTCTAGCAATTGACGTTTTCCGTTTCCTTGCTAGTGTTTTCAAATAGCTGTATTCAGCTAGATAACTTAAGTGAGTCAAAACACTCGGATTGTTAGCCCAACAAAAGTATTGGATAATTCCTCTAACAATTGTCTTATAGGTCCGGATTATTTCTAATTCGTCTCTATCTGCTAATGTTTCGTCGTGTTTCACCTTTCCCTCTTTTAACCAATTGTATTCATATCCATATTCTTCCGCTTTCGCTTGGGGAATTCGGACAAGAACTTTGCCATTTAAGGAATTCTTAGTTGTTTTCCTTTCCCGTTTTTATTGGTAGGATTAACCTTTATCATGTAGGATAGAAACCTCGTTTCTTTGATGGCTTTAACAATTTTGGATTTATCTTTACTAATCGTAAGGTTCAAATCTTGCTTTAGCCATTGCGTTACTTGGTCTTTGATTCTTCCCGCCTGGTTATATTCGCCTTTAATACCGATGATAAAATCATCAGCATAACGGATATATTCAACTCTTGGTTTTGGATTTAAATTGATATATCTGTCAGTCCCCAGTTGATGATGCTGGTTTTTGTTCCAAGCTTTCTTATATTCTGGGTTACCCTTCTTAATCGGTATTCCCTCTTCAATCAGTTCCTCCATTTTCAGGTCGATGTAATGTAGATATACATTCGCCAGCAAGGGAGAGATAATCCCTCCTTGAGGAGACCCCGATAAAGATTCGTATTTGATGTCCTCTTTCATGAAACCGGCTTTCAACCATTTGCTAATGGTTGCGAGCGTTTTATTCTTTTTGATGAACTGATTTAAGGTTCTCATCAGAATCCCATGATTGATGGTATCAAAGTAACCTTTTAAGTCAATTTTGACAAGGTAATCAATTCCTTTAAATCTTTGTTTGATGCGTTTGATAGCATCATGACATGATTTTTTGGTTCTAAATCCAAAACTCCATTCCGAGAAAATATTTTCAAAATAGGGAGTTAGGAGTTGTTCGAGACATTTTTGCATCAATCTATCTTTGATAGTCGGTATATCTAAAGGTCTGGTTTTTTTTATTATCTTTAGGAATGAAGATTCTTTTAACTGGTTTTGGGTTGCACCCATTATTAACATATTCCCGATGGTATCTTTCTAGTCTTTCCAGATTAATTCCATCGATGGTTTTATTGTCAATTCCAGGTGTACCCGATCCTTTGTTAGCCGCAATTTTATTAAATGCTGTTAACGTGTTATAAAAGTTATTCATTCCTTGCTGCAACTCTCTTTTTAGAGAGTAACCGTTTGATGAACAATATTGAATCTTATTCAATGTTCGCAAAAGTTTAGTTTCAGGTGAAACCGTTGTTGACAATATATCAACCCCTTTCCCAATACCATTGAATAAATAGTAAATTACTTTCTTCTTTCGCCCTATAAGAGTGATTAACTCTCTTCTCGATAAGACGATTAACTAAATTATTCCAAATTTAGGTTTACCCTTACGACTACTAAAAGATTCTTTATCCTTGACTATCAGAGCTTTTATTTCCTGATTAGTAAATTTAATTACTTAGTTTTAGGATTCCCCAAGTTACACTAAATTTCTACCTTAATTCTTTAGGGGAAGTGCCCTCTTTTGGAGGCTGATTCCAGGTTTCTTTCTTTAATAAACTATCCAACATTCGTGGACTATGTCGATAGACTCTGGACTGTCCGTTTAAGCAACTTCCGGAACAGGTTTAATAATTACATCAATTTCCTTCTTAGGCCATTACAGGCTTCTCCATAGACTTATTCGGTGGCGGAGTCATCTTGACTAATTTGCTTTCGTCGCAACCCGCTTTTATGGTCTGCTTTAATCTAACCTACTTTCGTTGGTTAGACCGACCATATCCTTTCAAGGTTTATCAGCCCTGACTATTGGTTAAATAGCACGAAATTTAGGCCTCTTTGGCGCCCCCACGATTATTATAAGGATTCTTAAATTTATCTGTAATATTAACTAATTCAGCAGTCCTATAAAATGGTCTATTTTTAATAATTTCTTTAGCAATTGAACGAGATTTTGGTTCTTCTCCATAAATCTGGAAAATATTTTGCAAATTTTCTAAAGAATAATTATTTATAATATATTGAGCAGTAATAGGATTATTACAATCCATTCTCATATCTAATATATTATTGCGCAAATAACTGAAACCTCTTTCATTATCATTGATTTGCAACAAAGATAGACCTAAATCAAATACGATACCATCGATCATATCTACATTACGAACTAATAATTCATCATATAAAAAAGAAAAATTTTTATTTATTAAAAAAATATTTTTATAATTAATAAATCTTTTTTGGCATTGTCTAATAGATTGAATATCCTGATCAAACGAGTACAAAGTACCATCAACAAGTTTGTTTAAAATAGCATTGCTATGGCCACCCATTCCTAAAGTAGCATCAACATAAACTCCTGAAGAATTAATATTCAAATATTGTACAACTTCCCTAAGCATAACAGGGGTATGATTTTTATTTAACAATTCTATAAAACCTCATCAATCATGACAACAACAACTTTTTTTAATTTTCTATAAAAATAATTCTAAAATTTTGATTAACTATTTCTGATAAAGCTTTACTAACAATTTTTTTACCTTTAATTTGGGATTTATAAATTTCGTCTTTAGTTTCTAGAACATGAGCAATTTTGCCAGCAACATAAGCTAATTTATATTTAGAATCGATACACTTCAATAAATCATCGATATAAGAAGTGGAAAAACCTTTTTTTTGATTTGAAAGCATCTTTAACTTCATAACCTTTCTTAAATATAGTTTTAAATTAAAATTTTAGATGAATAAAACTTAATCATCCTTTTAAATTTTACACGCTCTGCGACTAAAATAGACATAATAATATTAACCGTCTCATCTAATTGATCATTAATAATCATATAATCATACTTTTTGATTTTTTGAATTAATAATAATTCTTGACGCGCTTTATCAATACGTTCGTTAATTGTTTGTAAAGATTCTGTATTGCGACATTTGATGCGATGTTGTAAAATCAAAATAGAAGGAGGAGCTAAAAAAATAAAAATACTTTTACTTTTAATAAAATTATGACTAATTTTTAAAGCACCTTGAACATCTATTTCTAACAAGACATCTTTATTATTTTTTAATTCTTCAATTACTTTAATTTTAGGAGTACCATAATAATTACCAATGAATTCGTTATATTCTAAAAAATAATTTTCTTTAATTTTACCTTCAAAAAATTTTTTACTAACAAAAAAATAATCTTTTCCATTTTTTTCATTTATTCGCGGATCTCGAGTAGTCATAGAAACTGAATAAACTAAATTATTTTTAATTCTATCTAATAATAATTTCTTAACTGTTCCTTTACCTACTCCTGATGGTCCCGAAATAATTATCAACATCCCTTCTTTGTTTAATTTCATATAATAATAAAACAACCATTCTTTCTCGAAAAATTATAAGTAAAATTTTATTTATTAATTAAAATCGAATTAAATCTATATTAAAACTATATTTAATAATTTATTTTTTACATAAATAGTATTAATAATTTTATTGTTTTTAATAAATCTTAAAATTTTTTCATCTTTTTCAACAATTTTTAAAATTTCAGATTTATCTGTATCAAAAGGAATCAATAACTGAAATTTCATTTTACCATTAATTTGAATAATAATAGTAGTTTCTTTCTCTTCTAATATAGAAATATTATATTTTGGCCACAAAGAATAAACCAATTCTTCTTTGGAATTTAATTTAATTTGATTCAATTCCTCTGTAATATGCGGAGCTATAGGATTAAGTAATTGTAATAAAATTCGAATTTGAAAACGATCTACTTTTTCATATTGATAAATATAATTGGTCATAATCATTAATTGACTAATAACTTTATTAAATTGAAATTTATTATAATATTCAGTAACATTTCGAATAGTTTGATGTGTAATTTTATTTAAAGATGTAAATGCTTGTTCACAAATAGTAAATTTATCAAAAATATTATAAATACGATTTAAAAAACGTTGAATACCTTTTAAACCTTGTTCTGACCAAGATTTATTCTCTTCTAAAGGACCTAAAAACATAATATAAAGTCTTATTACATCAGCTCCATAAGTATCTAAAACTTCTGATGCATTGACTATATTACCCCTAGATTTGCTCATTTTTAAATTATCATTACCCAAAATCATACCTTGATTAATTAATTTATAGAAAGGTTCCGGAGTAGAGATTAATCCCCAATCATATAAACATTTGCACCAAAAACGAGCATAAATTAAATGTCCATGAGCATGTTCAGCTCCACCTATATAAATATCTACAGGTAAAAAATAATCTAATAACTTTTTAGCTTCCATAGTATTTATAGGTATCATACTTAAATAATTTTTTAAAATATAACCTATATAATACCAAGAACTACCTGCGAATTGTGGCATAGTATTAGAATCGCGTTTATATTTTTTACCGTTTTTACAAAAGTAAAACCAAGAATCGATTTGAGATAAAGGAGATTCGCTTTTATATAAATATTCTATTTTATCGGTTTCAGGCAATTCTAAAGGTAATTCATGATCAGACATTAAATAAATTTTATTATTTTTATCATAATAAACAGGAAAAGGTTCTCCCCAATAAATTTGACGAGAATATAACCAATCATGAATTTTATAAGTATTAAATGGTTCTCCCCATTTATTTTTAATAGATAAATCAATAATTTTTTCTTTAGCCGAAGTTTCATCTAAACCATTTAAAAAATCACTATTATTAATGAAAGTACCACTAGTATGCAAACATGGTTTTTTGATTCGTTTTATTTCTGAATATAAATGACAACAAAAACTACAATATTTAATAATATATTTGTTCAAATTATATTTCGTAGCGAAAACAAAATCTTTTTGATTGTATAAAGGAACTGACATTAAAGCTCCTGTACCAAAATGCATAAAAACATAATCAGAAATCCAAATAGGAATTTTTTGTTTATTACAAGGATTAATCGCATAACTACCGGTAAAAACTCCAGTTATTTCTCTATTAATATCTCGTTCTAAATTACTCTTGCGTTGAGTTTTGTTTAAATAATCATTAACATTTTTTTGCCTTTCAGCAGTAGTTAAAAACGATACCCAAGGATGTTCAGGAGCTAAGATTAAAACGCTAACTCCAAAAATCATTTGAGGCATAGTAGTAAAAACTGATAAATATTTTGCATTATTCATCAATAAAGGAAAATAAAAAATAAAACCTGATGTTTTACCAATCCATTTAATTTGCATTTCTTTAATAGATGTAGGCCAATCTAATAATGACAAATCATTTAAAAGTCTATCTGCATATTTAGTAATTTTTAAAACCCATTGTTTCATTTTTCGTTTAAAAACAGGGTGACCACCGCGTTCCGATATAATACCTTCAGAAGTCGAAATAATTTCTTCATTAGCCAATACTGTTCCTAAATTAGGGCAAAAATTAACCTCAACATCTTGCAAAACAGCCAATTGATTTTGATAAAGTTTTTTAAAAATCCATTGAGTCCATTTATAATAATAAGAATCAGAAGTAGCTAATTCTCTACTCCAGTCAATACCTTTTCCAAGCGATTTAATTTGTTTTTTAAAATTCGCAATATTTTGATAAGTTACATAAGCAGGATGTTGTCCTGTTTGAGCGGCATAACGTTCTGTAGGTAAACCAAAGGAATCCCAACCAAAAGGATGTAAAACATTAAAACCTTGCATTCTGAAAAATCTATTAATAATATCACTAGCAGAATAACCTTCTAAATGCCCCACATGCAATCCTTGAGCAGAAGGATAAGGAAACATATCTAAACAATAAAATTTTTTTTTATTATAATCAATATCTGTTTTAAAAGTTTGTTGTTCGTCCCAATGCAACTGCCATTTAGCTTCAATACTGCGAAAATCATAAACTAACATAAAAAACTTTTTTAACTCCGATTTTTTTTAAATTCAACAATTTTATTTTCATCTAGACATCCAGAAAAGTTAGATTCGATATAAACCGTAATATCTTTAACTAATTTAAATTGTTGCAATTGTTCATCACTAATTTTAATATCAAAAATCTTTTCTAATTGAATCGCTAAATTAACGGCATCAATAGAATCCATACCTAAATCTTCCTTTAATTTTGTTTCTAATGTGATTATATCTTCAGAAATTGATAATTGCTCTGCAATTATTTTTTTAATTTTATTAAACACGATTCACTCCATATATAAAATTTATTTTTATAAAAAAATATAAATATATCAATAATAACTATTATTAATATAAATTTTAATTAAATTTATTATAATAAATAAAACAATAACTATCAAAAAATGTTGAATTAATTAATATCACAATGTTCCAATTCAAAAAAACTTTACTTCAATTATACTAAAAAAGTTTCATTTAATAAAAAAACTAATTATAAATACGATATGTAAATAATTTGTTTATTAGAAATTAACATAATAATTTTTTTAAACACATAATTTTAATAAAAAAATTTAACAAAAATTAACCCATAAACATAGTTAAATATTCCTGAAATTTATTACGATCATTCATTAATAACATAATTCCATCAACAGCAATAGAAATATCACCTGTTTCTTCAGAAACTATAATAGTCATGCTATCAGTGTGTTCGCTAATACCTAAAGCTGCGCGATGTCGAGAACCTGTAATTTTTTCAAAATGTTGATTATCAGATAACATAAAATAAGTTCCAGCGGATAAAATTTTATTACCACGAATAATAACAGCACCATCATGTAAAGGTGTATTAGGCATAAAAATATTAATTAACAATTCATAAGAAATATTAGCATCAATAAAAATAGATTTTTGAGCAAATTGTTCTAAGGTATTGTATTTTTCGATAGTAATTAAAGAACCAATTTTTTTTTCTGACATGAACCAAACAGCTTTTAAAATTTGATTTTGTGTATTTTTATTACCCATGACTATCATTTTTTTCCTATTCCAGAATCCGGACCAATTTTGAATATAAAATCGTAAATAAGGAGCTTTAATAATAATAGGCACTATCAAAACAAAATTTAATATTACATTATAAATATTAATTTTTTCTAAAAAAATTCTAATTTGTCGAAAACTATTATATTTTTCTAAAAAAAATTTTAAAAAATAAACAAATAAAATACCTAAACAAAAACAATAAACTATCTTAAGAACTTCATATTTACTAAAAAAAATATTTAAAGAAACATAACACAAAAACGCAGCAGCCACACAAAACAATAATACATTCAAAATATCTTGCCAATAAATCATTTCGCATACCCATCACAATTCGGTAAATTTAATATCACCTTACAAAAGATCACATTTATTTATCAAAAATATTTTTTTAATTAAAAATAAAAACAAAAAATACAAAACTAAAAAACTTCCTAAAATAACCACATAACCCTGATCAAAAGGATTATTAAAATATAATATTTTAGATAAAAAATTTATACAAGGCAAATAAGAAGCTAACATGCCAGCAACAAAAGGAAATGTAAATATATAAATAGTTTTTTTCCAATTTCTAAAAAAATTAGGAGTTCTAAGATACAAAATAGTCAAAAATTGAGTCCAAATTGAAAAAATAAACCACCCTGCTCTAAATAAATTAATTTTATCAAAATCCCAATTATTAGAAGGCAAAATACCATAATTCCATAACAAACTAAAACAAAACAAAATATCAAAAATAAAAGTTAATACTCCAAATGTAATCATAAAAAAACAAATATTACGACTATCCCAGCGAGATTTTTTATGTAAATAAATTGGTTCTACATCATCAAAAGGTAATACCAAACAAGATAAATCATAAATTAAATTTAAACATAAAATTTGAATTGGCATAAAAGGAATAAAAGGCAAGTAATAAGAAGCTAATAAAATACTTAAAATATTACCAAAATTAGAAGCTAAAGTAAATTTAATATACTTTAACATATTAATATAATTCTTACGACCTTCTAAAATGGCATCTTTTAGTACAGTTAAATTTTTATTTAATAAAATAACATCTGCTGATTCTTTAGCGACCTCAGCTCCTGAATCGACAGTAATAGATAAATCTGCAGCTTTCATAGCGATAGCATCATTAATGCCATCCCCTATAAAACCAACAATATGCCCTTTTTGACGAAAAATATTAATAATCCTAGCTTTTTGTTCTGGATATAATTTCGCAAAAATACTAGTATAACGAGCTTTTTTATAAATTTGTTCATCACTCATTTCGATCAAATGAGAACCTAATAAACATTCTGTAGATTGAATATTAACTTTACTGGCAATAATTTTAGATAAAATTTCATTATCACCGGTCAAAATTTTAACATCTACGCCGCAACTTTTTAAAGCTAAAACAGCATCTGCAGAACTAATTTTTGGAGGATCTAATAAAATCAAAAAACCCAACATAATCATATTATTTTCTATATTTTCATCATTATTATTTATAGAATTATGATTTTTTCTAATCAATTTATAAGAAACTCCAATTACACGAAATCCCAATTGATTATAATAGGAAACATAATTTAAAATTTTAGATTTATCAATATTTAATATTTGAGATTGATTAATTATCGGATCAATAGATTCAGCATAATCACAAATATTTAATATTTCTTCAATCGCTCCTTTACTGATAATTAAATAGTAATCTTCAGGAATATTATGAAGAGAAATAGTCATAATTCGACGTTTAAAATTAAACGGTATTTCATCAATTTTAATAAAATTTTCTATAAAAATAGAATCAAAATTGAAATTCATATGCATTTTATCAATAATTGCTTTATCTATAACATTTTTCAAACCTGTTTGAAAATAACTATTTAAATAAGCATATTGCAAAATTTTAAAATTACTTTTATCATTAGTATCTAAAAAATTTTCAATAGCAACACTATCTTCTGTTAAAGTTCCTGTCTTATCAGAGAACAAAATATCTATAGAACCAAAATCTTGCATAGAATATAAATTCTTTACAATAACATTATATTTGGATAGAAAAGCAACTCCTCTCATAAAAGAAGTTGTTACAATTAAAGGTAACATTTCAGGTGTAATTCCCAGAATTATGCTCAAAGCAAAAGCAAAAACATTCCAAAAAATAAATTTTTCTGTACATTTATACCAATTTAACAAAAAAATTAAAGGAAATAAAATTAAAATACAACTAATTAATATTTTAACAATAGAATTAATACCTTTTTTTAAACTAGAATAGGTTTTTTCTTGATCTAAAGATTTATGTAAATTACCTAAATAAGTATCTGAACCTGTTAATACTATAATTCCGACAGCATAACCTGAAATAACATTAGTTCCCATAAAAACTAATCTAGGATCATCCAAAAGATTGGTAGATTTTTTTTTAGAAAAAGCGTTTTTTTCTACTGCATCAGATTCCCCTGTAAAAGTCGTTTCTTTAACAAAAAAATCTTTAGTCTCTAATAACCTAATATCTGCAGGAATAATATCCCCAGCCGATAATAAAACTATATCCCCAACTAATAATTCATTTAAAGGTATTTTAAAAATTTGACCAGATCTTTTTACAAAAGCAGTTAAAGAAACAATTTTTTTAAGTTTATCTATTACACCAGAAAATCTAGCTTCTTGCAACCAATGCATAAAATTCGAAACTAATAAAATCACCGATACAATTAAACAGGTAGCATAATCTCTCATTTCTGATTCAGCTAAATAAATATCTTTAAAAAAATAAAAAATTAATAAAAACAACAAAATAAAATTAAAAGGATTCAATAAAACTCTTATAATTTTGAAAAAATAATATTTTTTTTTTTATTTAAAATATTAACATTATTTTTTTTTCTTTCATCAATATCATCTAAAGATAAACCGTTAAGACTAGAAGACAAATGAATTAAAAGTTCATTGATATTCTGGTGACTAACTTTCTTAAGAAAATGCGCGTTAGAAAAAAAACTTTTTCTAAAAGGTAACTTCATTTCTATTATATAACTCCCTAAATAAAAGTAAAATTTTCCATTTCAATAATATATTAAATTAGTCCAAACATGATTTATTAATTATTTTTTAATTAAAATATTAAATTTATCTATTATAATATTCCACAATTAATTGCTCATTGATATCTGTTAAAAACTCATTTCTGTAAGGGTATCTAACATAACTACCTATTAAAGAATTTTTATCTAAAACAACATAATCAAATTTATTATTAGTTAATGTTTCTAAACAATGAGAAACTATTTTTATTTTTTTAGATTTTTCTTTTAAAGTAATTTTTTGACCTGGTTTAACGATATAAGAACTAATATCAACTTTTTTACTATCTACTAAAATATGACCATGAGAAATTAATTGTCTAGCTTGTAAAATTGTTTTAGCAAAACCTAATAAGTGAACAATTCGATCTAAACGAGATTCTAATGATTTCAAAAAATTTTCCCCATGAGAACCTTTAAATTTTGCTGCATTAACGAAAAATCGCTTAAATTGTTTTTCAGACATACAATAAGTAAAACGAACTTTTTGCTTTTCTTGTAATTGCAATCCATAATCACTTAATTTATTTTTTCTTTTTTTGTTTTTGCTTAAATTAAAATAATCTTTTTTACGTAATATTTCTTTTCCTGTTCCAGTTAAAGAAAAATTTAAAAAACGTGATTTTTTCCAAATTGGTTTCGCAGTAGACATCAACAATGCTCCTTTTTTAATTCACTTAATAGTGATATTTATTTTTATTCCGATAAAAATTAACGTACATATAAATTAATCAATACAACACTATATATCATATATTTTATGATAAAACCAAAAGATAGTCAAGCAAATAGTTAATTTAATAATAAAAATCTTCATTATATAATCAAATATAAAAATTTAAAAAATATATCTTATATTTTAAAACAACATAAATACTAATATTGTTGAAATTAGTGAATTTATGTGATATAAATACTTAGTGTTTATCATTTTCCATTTTAATTGTAAATTTTATGAAATTATATAAAATTAATTATTATATTTAATATTTTTAATATTTAAAACCTTAACATAAGAACATTTTGTTTGATGCCAAGGTAAAATTAAATATTAATTTAAATCCAAATATCATATATTTTTTTAAACTAAAAAAATATAAATATAAATTTATATCATAATTTAAACATTTAAAATGAATTTAATACATTCAAATACTATCAAAATGAGAAAGGTTATAGAATGTGAATATAATATTAATAGGCCCGCCTGCTACCGGTAAAGGAACACAAGCGATAATTTTATCTAAATATTTTAACATTCCACATATTTCGACAGGAGATATTTTCAGAAAAAATTTACAATTAAATACGAATTTAGGAAAATCAGCTAATTCATATATCGAAAAAGGTTTTTTGGTTCCGGATTACATAACTAATGCCATGATTAAAGAAAATTTATTAAAAGACAAAAATAAAAAAGGTTTTATTTTGGATGGTTTTCCTAGAAATTCATTACAAGCTATTTTCTTGAACAACTTCCTTAAACAACAAAATATCATTCTAACAAAAGTCATTTATTTTAAATCTGATATAAAAATTTTACAAAAAAGAATTTTAGGAAGAAGAATATGTCCAAAATGTAGAGAAATTTATCACTTAGAAACAAAAAAACCTAAAAATAATAGAATATGCGACAAAGATAATACTATTTTAATCCAAAGAAAAGATGATAATTTAGTAACCTTTAATGAACGATTAGCTATTTATCAAAAAGAAACTTATCCTTTAATAGAACAATACCGTCAACAAAATCAACTTTTAGAAATTCGTATTGATGATGATAATATGTCTATTAATGATGTAACAAAAATTTTATTACAAAAACTTTCCAAATATTAAAAAGAATAATATTTTAAAGCGAAAAATCAATTAAAAAAATAGATTTTAATATAATTTAATATTCATAATATTTTTGTTTTATTAATTGAGATAAAATGATAAAAATTGTCGGTATATTGTTAAATAAATATAAGTTAAAATTCCAGAAAAGAAAAAAACTGATAAGAAACGGAAATAAATCCAAGGCGATAAAAATCTTTTAATAAATCTATTATGAAAATAAAAATTATTTAGATAACCATAACTTTTATTATAAAAAATACAATCTAAAAAAAATAGATTTAATAAGATTGATGTTATAAAATATAAAGCACAAATCAAACTTAATCTCCAATAAACAGACAAAAATGATTTACGACATTTTGATAATAATAAAATAGGTACAATACCTAAACAAAGACCATAAAACAAAGTTAATAAAGGATTATAAGGATAAATCGTTCCTCTAAAG
This sequence comes from Candidatus Phytoplasma planchoniae, assembly GCA_030586815.1. GTDB lineage: Bacteria > Bacillota_I > Bacilli_A > Acholeplasmatales > Acholeplasmataceae > Phytoplasma > Phytoplasma planchoniae. Next base: position 11,314 of record JAOSIP010000009.1, on the reverse strand, counting down.
CAAAAGCCAAAAATTTCTATTAATGAAACCGAAATAAAAACCCAAAAATAGTGTCTATTAACTAAAGGAATAAAAAATAAAGGTATTAATTTAAAACCATCTAACCAAATAATAGAATTCCAAAAACGTAATAGAGCATAAGAAGCGAACAGCTTTTTAAAAATCAAATCTAAGACCAGAGATAAAGATGATAAACAAGCTAAAAAAATAATTTGTTCTAACGCCGATAATTTAAGTTTTTTCATATGTATCATTTTCCTTTTTGATTTTATAAATGCGCTATTTGTTTAAAAATTTTTCTCATTTACAAATTTAAAAATATAATTTCCAATTTTCACCTGATCACAAGGCTTCATTCCCTTTTTTTTTAACTCTTCTTCAACTCCTATTTTTTTCAAAATATAAGAAAAACGACTTATCGATTCATGATTATTAAAATCTGTTCTATTAAATAATTTTTCGATATAATCACCAGTAACTACAAAACATCCGTTATTTTCTTGCGAAATAATAAATTTAGCCGGTTCATTAAGTGTAAAAATTTTTTTTTCTTGTATATAATTAATAATTTCGTAATTATATAAATCACTTTTTTGTAAATGTTCTATAATAGATTTTTTTAATTCTTGTAAACCTGAATAATTAATAGCAGAAATAGGAATAATCATCTTATCTTTTAATTTTTCGGATAAAAATATAAAATTTTTATGAAAACCAGGAAAATCTGATTTATTAATCACTATTATTTGAGGTTTTTTTAACATATTAATATGATAATTTTTTAACTCTTTATTTAACAATAAATATTCTGAATAAATATTATTGCTTGAAGCATCGCATATATGTAATAATAATTTACATCTTTCAATATGCTTTAAAAAATGAATACCTTGGCCACGCCCTGAAGAAGCATTTTCGATTAAACCAGGAATGTCGGCGATAACAAAATTTAATTTTTTATCAAAAACCATTCCTAAATAAGGTGTTAAAGTTGTAAAAGGATAAGGAGCTATTTTTGGCTTAGCATTAGATAAAGCAGCTAATAAAGAAGATTTACCTACATTAGGAAAACCTAATAAACCTACATCTGCTAACATTTTTAATTCTGTTCTAACAATAATATTTTCGCCTAAATCCCCTTTTTCAGCATATGAAGGAGCTGGATTAGAATGACTAGCTAAGGCAAAATTACCTTTACCACCTTTACCACCTCGGGCAATTACTAAACGTTCTCCAGCTTTTAAAATTTCTCCAATTAATTGATTATTTTCGTGATTATAAATTAAACAACCTAAAGGAATTTTAACAAATAAATCAGGAGCATTAGCTCCGTTTTTGTTTTTATTTTCGCCATTATATCCATTTAAAGCTTTAATTTTTTTACGATATTGAAGTTTAAATAAATTATTTTCTCCTAAAACTCCAATAAAAATGACAGATCCTCCGTAACCCCCGTTTCCTCCCGAAGGTCCGCCATAAGGAACATATTTCTCTCTTCTAAAGGCGACTTTACCACATCCTCCATCACCAGCTTTAACATAATTTATAACTTCATCAACAAAATTCATAATCAATCCCTAAATTAATTTATTATAAAATAGATTAGCTAAAATTAATAATAAAATTGATCTTTTTATTTTATATATCTAAAAATAATACTCCTACAAAACCAAATCAGCAAGTGCCAAAGTATATTTTATGATATTTATATTTAAAAAAATATTAATAAAACTTTTAAAATTTTTAATATAGTTATATTTATTCTAGTAAGTACATCTTATAATGCTGTACAAAAAAATTAAAAACTATGTAATAATTTAAAATAGTTTATTATTCTAGTCAAAATTTATAAACTTATAATTATCTTCTTTTTTTAAATAACATAAATCATATTATCGTTTTTAAATAATTAAATTATTTTTTTAAAACACTATCATAAACCGATGCGCAAGTTCTCTGTTTTTTATTAATACGAATTTTTTCAAATTTCAAAAAACCATTGATAAGAGAAAATAAAGTGTCATCTTTACCAATGCCAACATTTTTTCCAGGTCTTATTTTAGTTCCTCTTTGACGATAAATAATAGATCCGGCATTTGCATATTGACCATCTGATAATTTAGCCCCTAAAGATTTAGAATGCGAATCACGACCGTTACGTGTTGAACTAACACCTTTTTTAGTTGCAAATAATTGAATATTTAACTTTAACATAACAAACCTTTCTTTTTTAATTTGTATTTTTAATTAATTTAATTCTCAAACAATTTTGATATTGTTGACTTAAATCTTTTAAAGTATATTTTAAATTTTGCAATAATTTATTCACTATTAAATTAGATTCTAATAAAATTAATTTAAAATAACCTTTTTTTAATTTAAAACTAATTTTATTATTTAAGTCTAACAATTCAATAGCATTAATTGTAACTATAATAGCAGTAGATACCGAAGAACAAACTATATCATGTAAACCAAAATATTGAGCATGCCCTCTTACCAAAATAGCAGTAATAATTTCGTTATTATATCGTATACAACATTCAATCATATAATTGACATATCATAATTTAGGAAAATTAATACTTGTAATTAAAATTTTCGTATATAACTGTCGATGTCCTTTTTTACAACGGTACTTTTTTCTTTTTTTATAAGTTGCTACAATAATTTTTTTGGATTTACCTTGTTTAATAACTTTAGCTTCTACTGTTGCTCCTTCAACACAAGGAGTACCTAAAATAGAATTACCTTCCAAATGAATAGCTAAAACTTTTCTAAACACATAAATTTCTTCTGGTTGTACTGGTAATTTATCTGTAAAAATTTCTTGGTTTAAAGTAACTTGAAATTGCTTATTACCATTAGCCACAATAGCAAATTTATCCATAAATAACCTCTTTCTTTATTAAATATAATCGATTTTCATCGAAATAATCTTCCTTAACATCATCTCAATATAATTAATAAATTTTTCCGAATTAAAATAAATTAGCATATTATTTTAATTACTAAATATTATAAAATCATTTATTCATAATTTAACATTTATAGTTTTTTTATTATTTATTATTTTCGCGATTAAAACGATTATTAATATGTTGTCGACAAAGAAGACAACAACTACCTGAATATTTTATTTCATTAGCTAAACTACACAAAAGTTGCTTATTACATTCAGGATTAGCGCAATTAATATATCTTTCACAAGGAGTTTGATCAAAAAAATCTTTACCTACAATAGAATACCTTTTTTTATTAACTCTAACGGAAATTCTTTTATCAAAAACATAAAGACTACCTTGGAATCCATCACCTTGAATTTCCTTGTCTTGACTATATTTGATAATCCCTCCTTTTAATTGAAAAACTTCAGAAACCCCTTTTTGTTTTAAATAAACAGATAATTTTTCACATCTCACTCCGCCAGTACAATATATTAAAACTTTTTTATTTTTGAAAAAAAATAAATTTTTATCTATCCAAGAAGGTAATTCTCGAAAATTATTAATATTAGGCAAAATAGCATTTAAAAAATATCCAATTTTTGTTTCATAATTATTACGAGCATCTAATAAAATAATATCAGATTTTCGAGATAAATTATAAAATTCTTTAGGTTCAACATAACGACTAGCTTTAGGAAAAATATCATTTATTAACTTTAAAGATACTATTTCTTTTTTATATTTAACAGAAAGTTTTGGAAAAACATGTCCATAAACTGAATCTATTTTAAACTCAGTTTTAGAAAAGCAATCATCTTGTAATAAAAATTGCATATACAAATTAATATCTTTCTTTAAACCTGATAAAGTGCCATTAATACCTTCTTCAGAAATAATAATCCTACCTAATAATTGATTTTGAATACAAAATTTCTGATGTATATCACATAAATATTGAGGATTTTTAATATAAATATAATTATAAAATAAAATAACTTGATAAATATTTTCATCAATTTGATTGTTATTGGATACCATAGTATTTAATAATTCCTTTATTTTAAAAAAAATATAAGTATATATGTGTATAAAATAATAACTCATTTATGAATTATTTAAATTTTAATAACCTAAACCTTTTAATTAATATAGTTTAAACTTTTATCAATTAATTTAGAAAGTTTAGGATCTTGAGCATATTTTTTATAATTCAATTTTTGCAAAAATTTTAAAGTGATTGTAAGTACTAAATTTTCCATATCTTTAAAATTTCCTGTAATAAATAATTTACAAACTTGTGTTGCTTAAATCAGTTTAAAATCCCACATTAATCGAGGAAGAACTACTAATTCTATTTCTGATTTAACCAAAATTTCTTGCATAATCACATTATATAAATTTGTTGTAGGTGAAAACGATTCTTCTCCTGCGTAACGTTTTTAATATCTAAATTGCGAGCTATATAATTTTTAAAAATATGCGTGTCTAAAAAATATCGACGACCAATTACTCCGATTAATTTATCATTTAAATTCTTAATTATAACATATTCATAAACCAAATCATTTGTTAAGTTGTTTTAAGAGATAATAATTTTTGAATAGAAATATTTCATTAATATCTTTTTCAGTAACAATTTTTGGCATTTGATAATAACAAATCATCTAATCACCTATTCAAATAAGTGTCTATATTTTAGGTACAAAACATCTTTCTTAATATTAAATCTATTAATAAAAGAAATTTAATTTAACTATACTAATTATTTTAACACTAAAAAACAAATTTTATAAATATTTATCAAAAAAATAAGTAATTTTTGATAATATAAAAAACAATAAGATATTACTTAAAATAAAATTAATAATAAAAATTCCTAAACAATAAGTTAAACAAATTAATAATATTTGATTATTAACATTTTTCAAATTAAATAAATTAAAAAACCAATCATACCATAAATTGCTTAAAGATAATTGCATATCGGCATAAACCCAATAACTGGAGATAAAAAAACAACAACTCCTTAAAGAATATACCAATAATAAACTAAAAAAAATATTTTTTTTATTTTTAATAATAAACACTTTTTTATTAATAAAAACTCCTACTAAACTCATTAATAAATCCGGTAAAATATAATCAAAAATACACGAAATAAATAATTGGATTTTATTAAATAAGAAAATTTGATTTAAAGAGATTAAAAAATTATAACTTTTTATTAAATGAAAAACAGCATATAAACAACAAATTAATAAATGAATTGAAAAACTATTATAAATACCTGATAAACACAAAATCACTAAAGAAATTTTAAATACTTGGCCACCCAAAGGCAAGTGCAAAAATGAAGTTAAAACTTTTCCAAAAACTAAATCTATAAAAATCACTAAAGATAAAAAATAACTTACTAAAATAACTTTACGTAATATACAACTATTCAACAAACGCATAAACATAAAAAAATATTAATTACTTTTTCAAAACTATTCTCGTAATTAAATATTATTTTTTTAAACTTTAAAAACTCCTTTATAAATTAATTCAAAAAAATAAACAATTGATGGATAAATCATACCTACACTCAGACCTAAAAATGCTCCAATAAAAGTACCTAAAGTAATCCCTAAAAGGCCTCTTCGTAAACTCATAAAACAAATGCCATTAATAATACCAAGAAACATAGATTTTAAAAAAATAATAGTTTCTTCTAATTCTTGTCGATCATTAATTTGAAATTGATATATTTTATGAAGATCAAAAATATTAGAAAAATTTATTTGATTATCTTGATACACAGTTCTATTATTTAATTTCCATGAAATAATCAATAAAAAACCTAAAAAATTAACACTATAAACTAAAATAATAAACCATGACTGTTTCCAAAATTTACTATCTATTAAATATTTCCGAAAAATATCCCACTTTTTATTTAACAAAATTTATTATTTCTCCTATATTAAAAAATTATTATTAATCAATAATATCTAATTTAAATTTAAAAGCATTTTGAAAATTTTTTTTTAAAATTAATTGATCATAATTATCTTTTAATTCTTTTTTGCGAAAATTAGTTAAATATTGACTATGTTCTATATAATTAAAATCGCAATCTTGCAATAATTGTATACGAGTTAAAGCAAATACATTATCTAATGCTCCAGCAAAAATAAATCTTTGCAACGATTCCTTATTAAAAACATTTTTTAATCTTATTTTAAAATCATCAAAATTTTCAAATTTTTTTATAGAACGTTCTTTTATAAGAGTAAGGCATATTTCTAAACTAATATCTCTAATAAAATTTAAAGGTAAAAAAAGTTGATTATTTAAAATACAAAAACTACTAACATCACTATATAAAATATGAGGTTTTTGTATTTTAATATATTTTTTAATTTGTGATAACCACGTTCTAATAGTAGCATAATCATCTGGATATTCTTCTGCATAAACTATACCAAAATAAAGTAAATAATTAGCTTTTAAATAAGCCATTCTATAACTTATTAAAGCATATGCTACACCATGACTTTTATTAAAAATATAATTAGAAAATTTTGTAATATAATCATAAACTTTACTAGCCATTTCATCTGTTCTCTGATACAAAACACTTTGAGTAATAAAACTCTTTTTTAAATTAATTTTAACAGATTCAGAAGATTTGGCCATAATCTGTCTCATAAATAAATCCGCTTGTCCCAAATTATAACCTGCAAACTCTGAAGCTATTCTCATAATTTGTTCTTGATACAAAACAACACCATAAGTATCACACAATATATTATCTACAATTTCTATATCAATAAATTTTGATTCTCGATTTATTCTATTTTTTATATAAAGATCTACAAATTTTATAGCACCAGGCCTATTAAAAGATAAAACAGCAACCAAATCTTCAAATGTTTTAGGTTTAAGACGTTCAATAACTTTCCTAGCAGATAAAGATTCTAATTGAAAAATATAATTGGTATCTCCTTTTTGTAATATATTATAGGTATTAGAATCATTTAATGGTATGTTTGATAAATCTATTTTAATTTGATTTTTTTGTTCAATTAAAGTAACAATTTTATTAATTAAAAAAAGATTTCGCAAATTTAACAAATCTAATTTAATAAAACCTAATTGTTCTAACTGTTTATAATCAAATTGCACACGATATAATATAACAGAATTATTAGAATTTTTTTTAATAGGTAAATGTTTAGATAAATCTAATTTAGTAATAATGACTCCAGAAGGATGAGTGCCAACTAATCTTGGAATACCTTGAATAATAGAAGCAAATCGAGAACAAATCGCTTTAGCATGAGATATATTAATTTCAATACCGTTTTGGTTAATTAATTTTAAATCCATAAGAAAAGAATCTTTAGAATATTTTTGAAAAGTAATTAAATTAGCGATATGTTCAATTCCATATTTATCAACAAGATATTTAATCATTCTAGTAACTTGATCATCAGGTACATCTATATCAATATCAGGAACAGTTGTTCGTTGAAAATTTAAAAATCTCTCGAAAAGCAAATTATATTTTACAGGATCAATTTCAGTAATTCCTAAACAAAAACATAATAAAGAACCAACTGAAGAACCTCTTCCAGGCCCTATTAAAATTTTTTTATTTTTAGCATATTGTATTAAATCAAAAACAATTAAAAAAAAATCAACATAATTCATTTTTTTAATCAAAATTAATTCTTTTTGTAGTTGTTGAATATAAAAAATATGTTTTTTTATATTTATATTTTTTTGCAAATAATAGGTTAAAAAATTATTAGCTTTTTTTTGTAAATATTTAAAATTATCGCAATCTGAATCATGTTTAAAATCGCATACAGTTGAGGGAGGGGAAATATTATATTTAATTAATGGTAAAAATTTTTCTAAATCAAGAAATAATTCAAAATCATTAATATTATAAAATTGATAACGTTCTTGAATTTGTTTATGGTCAATAAATTTAACATCCAAAGTAATTTGTTCATTAATTTGCTGAGGATTAATAAATTTTTTAATATTATTTTGATAATCATTTATTTTATACAAATATTGATAAATTAATTTTTCTTCCGAAACTAAATAATTAGTTTTATTAACTAAAACCACTTTTAAATTTAATTTTTTAGCTATATTTAAAAAAAAACCTGCATAATCTTGTAATAAAAAAGATTGTAACGAAAATCCAAAAAATAATTTTTTAATATTTTTTTTAAAATATAGCAAAGTTTCAAAAATAAAAAGAGTTTTATTTTCATAAATGGTTAAATTCATAATTTCATCTTTTAAAAGATCACATAAAATAAAATCTAGATTAGATAAAATGCAAAAAATACCATCTTGAAATTTTTGAAGATCCATTACAGTTATTTTATTATTTAATTGAATAAAGTTTAAAATCTTAATTAAATTATTAATACCATCATTATCAAAAGCATAAATTAAAAAACTAATTTTAATATCACAATATTTTAAAAGATCAAAATAAATATAAATTTGCACTCCTATAATAGGTTTAATTTTATATTCACGGCAAAACTTCATTAATTGAATCATCCCGTATAAGTTTTTGACATCACTTAAAGCTACAAAATCATATTTACTTTCGTACGCTTTTTTAACCAAAGATTCCACTGAATGAACACTTTTTTTAATACTATAAAAACTTTGTAAATAAAAAACCCCTATCATAACACGTAAAACACTTTCTTACCAATAACAAATAACATTAAATACTCAAATAACTAATATATAAAATCATTCTGATTATATAAAAATTATATTATAATCAATAAATACTTTTTAATTAAAAATTTTTTTTAAATTTCGTTTATCATACTCCGTTTCAAAATAATTTAAAATATTATTATTTTCATCATGATTTAATATTTGAAATTCAGCAAAATAAAAAGATTCTAAAAATATTATAATCATATATAAATTATATTCTTGAGTAGGTAAAAACGATTCTTGTTCTTGAAGATAATACAATAAATGTTCTTGTAAAAATTCAATATTTATTGTTATTTCTGACAACGAAAATTGTTCTATAATTTTATCAGCTAATTTAATAATATAAATATTATCCATATTTTCATAATCCATATCAGAATTAATATGAAAATGATTTATGATTTTCAAAAAATATAAAAATAACTTTTTTATTTTACAAAATAAAAATAAATTGTTCATTATTATCAATCCTTCACTAATAAAATAGAACAACAAATTAATAATTAATTATTATAATATGATGATTCCTATGTTACTTTTTTAAATGAGGGAATAAAATAACATCACGAATATTAGAATTATCAGTTAATAACATAATTAAACGATCTATTCCTATACCTAAACCACCAGTTGGGGGCATACCATATTCTAAAGCTTCTATAAAATCTTCATCTAATTCATGAGCCTCATCATTACCTAATGACTTTTGCAAGATCTGCTCTTCAAAACGTTTTCTTTGTTCAATAGGATCGTTTAATTCACTAAAAGCATTGACCAATTCTTTACCAGCCACAAATAATTCAAATCTTTCTGTTAATTGTGAATTGCGCGGATGTACTTGAGCTAAAGGACTAATTTCTATAGGATAATTACAAATAAAAGTAGGTTGTATCAAATATGGTTCAACAAATTTCTCAAAAAAAGCAGATATAATATGACCTTTTTTGTAAAAATCTTCTAAAGTGATATCGTGATTTTGAGCTAACTTTTGACACTCTAATAAAGACATATTCTGATTAAAATCAATATTAGTTTTTTGTTTAATAATCTCGATCATGTCATATTTATAAAAGTGATCAAATTTAATCAAATTTCCTTGATAATTAAACTCTAACTTACCTAAAAGTTTATAACAAACTTCTTTCAAGCATTTTTCAACTAAAGACATCATAGTATCCATATTGGCATAAGCCAAATAAGCTTCTATAGTTGTAAATTCAGGATTATGACTAGCATCAATGCCTTCATTACGGAATACTTTGCCTATTTCATAAACGGCTTTCATACCGCCTATAATTAACTTTTTTAAAGAAATTTCTGTAGCAATTCTTAAATAAAAATTGGCTGCTAAAGTATTATGATAAGTAACAAAAGGTCTAGCATTAGCGCCACCAACACAAGAATTTAATACAGCTGTTTCAACCTCTAAAAAATTTTCACTATTAAAAAAATCTCTAAGAAAACGAATAATTTTAACTCTATCTACAAAAGTTTTACGAGCTTTAGGATTAACAATCAAATCTAAATAACGTTTTTTTCTCATTACTTCTTTATCTTGTAAACCTTTATATTTATCAGGAAGAGGTCGCAAACTTTTGCTTAAAATAACTAATTTAAAAATTTTAATAGTCAATTCACCCGTATTCGTTTTAAATAATATACCTGTAACGCCAATAATATCGCCTAAATCCAACAAATTATAAATTTTAAATTCTTGTTCTATAATGTTATCGCGACGAATATAAATTTGTATATCAGATTCAAAATCGCGTATGTTAGCGAAACCAGCTTTACCTTGTATTCTGTTTAAAATGATTCGACCAGCTACAGAGACTAATATTTGATCTTTTTCCAATTTATTAGCTGTCCAAGAGTTATATTGAAACAATAAAGAAATAATAGATTCAGTTTCTATAAATTTATTACAAAAAGGTTCTACATTATTTTTTCTTAAATTATCTAACTTAACTCTTCTAATTATTTCTTGTTCTGTCATATCTTCTTTATTCATATAATGTAAAAACTCCTACTTGGCAAATCATAACCAATATTATTATACTATTATAATTTTTTTTAAATTAACAATTGTAACATTTAAAATAAATAAAAAAAGAATCTTTTTTAAAAAAAGATTCTCCAGATAAGAAAATAATGTGCATAAGCCATGTTTTGTTCTTATTTCATCAATAAGTGTGATCATTTATCTCTATTTTTAAAATAGTATAAAAATTAATTTTTTATATTACGTAAAAGGGAATATTAATTTTTATATGCCCCTACCTTTTTTTGGGTTGCTAGCTTGAGGGGTTTACCGCGTTTCACTTGATCATTTCTAATCAATTCGTCTCTGTGGCACTTTATTTTTACATTCATCAACTTATTTTACCTTATAAATAAATTATTAGAATTTCAAAGCCGTCATTTAAATAAATTTAAATGCCTTAAGTTATTTTTTTCTTAAGCACAAACACTACATACATTTCCCAAGATACGGATAGATTATTGGCGTTTCTTTGATAGGATTTGTTTTTCTATTAAATATTACCAACAGCCCCCGTCCAAACGGTGCGAGCAAGTTTCCAAGCACACCGCTTTCCATAATTTATCCCTGTTCC
>JAOSIP010000089.1:0-1707 GCA_030586815.1 Candidatus Phytoplasma planchoniae | reverse complement strand
TTGATGACAATTTGGACAGCTAGAGGGTATTAGAAATGAAAGATCAACTAATACCATCTAATTTCAGTTAATACAAACTCATCCCCTACTTCTGTCTGTAGCTGCCAAGCACTGGAGCACCATTGCCCCCGCTACTGCTATTCGGGAACCCTTACCTTCAGGTTTACCGCCGAGTTATTTATACCTTTTATTCTCTCTCTGTTGAATTCCTATTAACTGAAATTGGATGTTGCTATGATTGAAGAAACTGTTGAGGAAGTCCGTATGTTTTGGGTTGGACCGGTGGAGAAGAAAGAGGATGCTGGTGATTTTGGGTGAGGGTGTGATAGTTAGTGGCTCGGTCCAACTCGCACAGCGTGGTCATGTGAAAGTGTGGCTAGACTAGGCCGTGCACCAGAGGTTCCCACAACTTGTTCGGCCCGCTGTGCGGTTTGTACACCAACTAGATAGCTAGCCATGTTGGGGTCTGGTGGTGTTAGAACTCATGTAGTCTAGACGACGTGTGCGGGCTGTGCGGGGGTCGACTGGAATGGAGGATGGCCTGGTTGTGGCTGAATCAGAGAGGCAGAAATAGGGGGATGTTGTGGGTTGGGTGGCCAAAGTTTGGCTAAGACTTGGCGGAGTTAGGGGAGGCGGTGCCGACCTGGGGTCGCCATCGTCGCCACTGCTGGTGACGGATGGGCAGTGGAGATGCGGCTATGGGTGGCCGGATTTAGGGAAGAAGATGAATTGGGTATTTTGGGTTTTGACCAATTTACTTTTGGGAAATTTGGTGTAGATTAATAAATTAAATAATGAATGGTTTATTATTCTTTTTTACATTACGTAAAATGGGTAATTAGGAGATTAAGTTTTGGGTGTTTAGAAAAAGACAATTTTGCCCTTAGGTGGAGTATGTATAATTTTGGGCTAATTAATTGATTTATCTTGTTGAGTTTATTAATTAAAATTTAATGATAACTAATTGTTTCGTATGAGATGATTTATCCTTAAGCCTATTTGTAAAATGACCATTTCACCCTTAAATTCTAGCATGTTTCAATAATTGGTAAATTCACATTTTCGGGTTATGATAATTGGTAAAGTTTTAAGGAATTAATTAACTTAGATATTTTTACCCTTGGGATTAAATTGGAAAAAATTATGAGATTATCCTAATTGATTGAGTGTTAAATAGTGGGTTGTTTACCTAATTATCCTTAATTAGGGTTTTGAGAATTAGTTGATGGTGTGTTGACCTTTTTACCCTTATGGGATGGGTTCGTGTGGTTTGGAAGTTTAAATTACAATTTTGCTCTTGAGGATAAATTTAAAGTTTTGAGGGACAGCCTTAATTTACATTTTTACCCTTATTGGTGAATTAGGGTTTTAGTATGGATTTTATGATTGTTATGCCCTTGGGTATAGGGCAACCAATTTGGGAGTTATTTATTCTTATGTTTAGAGTTTGAGTTTATAATTATGTTTTGACAATTTTGCCCTTATGTTAGAGTTGTGTTCTAAATTGTGGACGGATCTACTTGTGTGGATTTTCAATAGTCTCTAGGTAAATAATATTTTATGAAAGGGATTTTAAAATATACTTAACAACTGAAATAAAAAAAGATGATCAAAAAGGCAAGTAATTAATTTAAAGTCCCTTTTCGAAGGGACTTTTTTTAATTAAATCAAACCTAAAAAAAGACTTTTTTAAAAAAATTTTAAGAA
>JAOSIP010000088.1:0-1712 GCA_030586815.1 Candidatus Phytoplasma planchoniae | reverse complement strand
AAATACATATTATACATGTGGCCATAATTACATATAATTATGGTAAAAATTACATACAATTATGATAAAAGTTACAAACATATGTGGAGGGACTAAAACTTATTTTGTAGTGTGGCAAGTTTCAATCAACTAAAACATGGCAAATTCCAAATCCCCCATTTTCAAATCAAATACTAATACTAATACCAATACCAATTATATTAAGATCATCTTAGTATGACTGTGGACTTAATTCTTTCCCTTTTGCACAAAATACTTGGTTCATTTAGCTATAGTGTTAAAGTTATATATCATTGTGACAATACTTGCATACAATTGTGACAAATATTATATACATTGATAGCAAAAATTATATGCCATTAAATAACCAACAATTTTTACCAGTTCCACATGTTATAATTTTACTAGTTTTGTATTCAATAAGTAGTTAAGATCTCTTGCTTTTTCATTCAATGGCTCAAAATCTTTTCGTAATGGGTTGAAACATACATTTCATTTCAAATATTTTGGATGCCGATGAAAGGAATTACTCGATGCCAGCTGGGCAACTTAGAAACGAATTCACTGTAAGACCACCATATTGAATTGTCAAGCAATTGCTCAGAGTTTCGGTCATTTGAAGTTTTTGTAGATTATAAGATGTACACTAATGCTTAAAATTTACCATCCTAAGGACTTGTTTCTACTAAAATCCTACAAGTTCCAGGGGCAGGTCTGCTGGAAACAAGTTGATTTGTATGGGAAACAAGTCAGAGTAAGGTTTCCTTCACGATTCTCCTGCAATGAGCTTGGGCTTCCACACATCATACATATAGGCAAGATAACAAAAAAACAACACTGCAGACCAATGAGAGATCTCTAAAATTCACTCTCTAGCTTCCTCCCAAGTCTAATGAATCTGATTCAGTACTGGTGTGGAAGACCATTTCTCATGGCCCCTTATCTTAAATACATCAAGATCCAACAAGTCATGGTAAAACGAAGACATAAAATTATATGCAGCTAAATAAGATGGCAACCTTCATTTAATCTATAAATCTTTGGAAAATAATGAAGGGTTTGAACAGGTTCATCCCGCACATGAGATAGTTACTCTACAGTCAGCTGCATTGAAAATTGCCCACATGCATGCTCTACAAATATATAATTCCAAAACACCACTACCAGCACACCCCTTCTCCATTTTCCTCTTATTTTCTACCACAACCTTCTTCCTTAGACTGAATCCATATTTCCAATGGACAAACAACAGTGCATACCAAAAATATAAGTAGAAGTACCTACCTGAACACCAACATGGCGGCAGGAATTAAACAAATTGTAATAAGTAATGAATTGAATTTAGGTTTTTGTGTGTGCGCGCGTGCACGTGCGTGCCCAGAGAGAGATAGAGAGAGAGAGGGTAACATTTCAGCATTGAAGGTTTTTGGATTGATGGACTACACTACCGAACAACAAAGTACCATTACGGAAGGTAATAATTTCAAGACAATAGACAAATGGCACGTGGTATGCAATATTTTTAGAACTTGTATTCTAAGAATAGAATATTAAGAGAGTTTGGATAACTGGTTAAAAATTAAAAATTAAAAATGACTGTTAATCAGAATGTCCTAGGTTCGATCCCTAGCATAGGCGCCATTTTAAATTTTAATATTTTATTTTCAAAAGTAGTTTGTGATGTTTTTCGCATTTATTTTAGAAAAAAAGGG
>JAOSIP010000087.1:0-1766 GCA_030586815.1 Candidatus Phytoplasma planchoniae | reverse complement strand
AAACCAATTCTTCTTTGGAATTTAATTTAATTTGATTCAATTCCTCTGTAATATGCGGAGCTATAGGATTAAGTAATTGTAATAAAATTCGAATTTGAAAACGATCTACTTTTTCATATTGATAAAAATAATTATAAAATATGCTCAAATGTTTAACTGTCGAAGTCATAATTTCAATAAATTATTATTTAATTATATCAAATATTGAAGTCGTGTATTCACTTTATCTTGTTTTATATTTATTTTTTTCACTCCAATTTATTATTATTTTTATTTTATGATAATTTTTTACTTTGTACCCATATTTTATTTGAAATTCTTTTTACTTAATGTAATTTCTATTTATTCATAATAAGTCCTCTGTGTGCCTTGTGATCATGCTTCATTGGTTACCATTTATACACCAAAGACAAAAATTTTCAAATAAGAATTTTTATACTTTTAGAAATACTGAAAAATAACTGATTGTGATTTTCTGGGTAAGGGTATTTAATCCGAAAATTTGAGGACATCTTTGGCCAATTAGGCTTTACTTAGGTAAGTGGTTAATAATTTGATAACTAGACTAGTTAAGTATTTTCATGTTTGCTTAATTTAGATTATTTTATGTATAATATTTCAATGACATTATGAAAGTTAGATGTAAGTAACATATATGTAAGAAATACTTAATGAATTAGTAAAGTTAAGTAGAAGAGATGTCTCTAAGTGGTCTCTTCTTACGCACACTATTGGGACAGTTAAATTGCATGCCAAAATTTTATGGTACCACTAGTTGAGGATGGTTGAATTGCACTCTAGGTTTAATTAAGCCACTAAGGATAGTCAATTTTACACACATAGTGGGGATGTTACTAGGGATGGTCATTAATATACACCCAGTATATATAGTTATTGGCACTTGAGTGAAGATTGAGATTCCTCTCCAATAACCTAGAGTTAGATTTATTTTTAGAGGTACCACATATGCATAATTGGTGACTAGACATAAGTAAAGAGATTAAAGATAAATTGGCACTTAGGAAGATAATAAGTGTTGATAATTATGCTTGCCTAAAAAGTGATATGTTTTCTCTGTATAATTACTATCTTTAAGAATTGTTCAACAAATGAATTATGTTATTGATTTTTTTTTATGTTAAAATACTTTGATTATTTGGTTGTTTGGTTATTCTCCATTTACTTGGTCACTCAACTCATTCTTCAGCTATTGTTTTAGACATAAACTAAATTTTTAAAGCTTCCACGTATGTCTCATTTTTTTAGGAGACAATGCATATAATGCATATATTATTTTTGGTTGGAATTCCTTGGCATAGAGCTTTAGAACTTATAAATGAAACTTCTGATCATTTGAAATATAAATTTTGCTTTACATATAATTGCATACTGTGACAGCTCATTCCGTATTGGAACTTAGATAAGTTATTAAGTTGAATATAAGACTCTTAAAAACTACTACTAAACAACTTTAACTTAAGCATTTTGAGCCATATGTTAAGCCCAAGTTGTTTGGGCTCCATAAGTTACTTACACCAGTAGTTCTTGGGCCGGTACACATAACTAAATAAATTATCCGTTATAGCTATAATTATTATGCAGATATTTTGTGCTAATATTAGAATTATAAATGAAACGCTGCCACAATTTTTATTTTTATTTTTTAATTTTTTACATCCATTTTTATTTGGAGTGGTTGTGACATTGGCAACCCTAATGTGCTTAGAAATGACCTGCAAAAAAATCCAAATTAGCCCACATAGATT
>JAOSIP010000086.1:0-1795 GCA_030586815.1 Candidatus Phytoplasma planchoniae | reverse complement strand
TTATAGATTAGATTCTCTTTAAATCAGCAAATTTGATACCCAAAATATCCAACAAATTTGTTTCCTAAAAATCTACAAAATTGTTGTATAAAATCTTTGTTGATTTTGTTTCCAAAATTTTGGATAATTCTTGATATTCTTGATAATTCCAAATCTGAAATTTGATCATAAATATATAGATTTTCCTTATTTTTCTAGAATCTATCCAAAATTTGATTTGATCAAGAAAAAAATCTGGTTTTTCTCGACCATCTAAAATCATTCAATTTGTTTGAGGTTGTTGCTTTCTTGTTTTTCTTGTTTATCTTGAATTTTCAAAATTGAATTCAATGAGTCTCAACTCAATTAGAGTTTTTAAAGTCTATCTTGGGCATCTTGAATTATTTTTTTATAGTTTTTAGATTTTTTGGTTGCTATTCATAGTCAATACAGGTATCCTTAGTTATTACATATCCCATCCTTAGGCTTTCTTACCCCTTTTTCAAATCAACTTAACTGATTCCCATGATTTCTTGAATAAGTTTCTGAGTTTTGTTTTAGAATCGACAATTGGGGACAGTGAGCCAAAAAAAGGCAAGAGAGGGTGAGATTATTTTTTTATAAAAGTCAATAAGAGTGTATATAGTAGGGTTGAGTTATATTTTATTGAGTGATACAAGTGAAGGAGTGATTGTGAGCTTCTTTTGATAAAAAAAAAATAAAAAACAAAAAAACAAAAAAACAAAAAAAATGTGAGTTTCTGATTGCTAGTGATTAGTTGACCAATCCTCCTTAGCTAGTTGACCGAATGGATTTTCTGTGATTTCTCAAGAGCATACCATTTTTCTAGTCAACCAATAGATCCTCAGTCAACCAAAGGAAAAAGTATTTATGATTGGTGATTAGTCAACTAATAGCCTCATCAGTCAACCAAGCCAACTTGTTTTGATGAATTTTGGGCTTGAGTTGCTCTTTTAGGTGCTATAAAATAGGCTCAAAAGACGAAAGAGTGGAGCCAAGTGGTACAAAAGCTGAAATAACTGATGTGACCTTTATGTTTTGGTCATTGCAACAACAAATAGAACAAATGAATATGAGATTTGATGACATACAAGACCGATTGGATGAATACATTGCAAAAATTGCTAACATAAAAGAAGGGTGATCCAATGAGTAGAGGCAAAGTAGGAGGTGCAATCACTTTGAATATGAGGCTAATACAGATATGGATGAAGGTATGACCTTGGATGAAGCTACCAAATTTTGATGAGGAAAATGAGATCATGGGGAATCTAGATGAGACATTAGATCTCAAGAGCACCTCAAGAACAACAACATCATGGCTAATATTATGACAATGACCTAAACAGCATCAAAATGAAGGTTACATCATTCTAAGGAAAGAATGATCCCGAAGCTTACGTGGAGTAGGAAAAGAAAGTAGAGCTCATTTCAATTGACATTATTATTCTAAGAAGAAGAAAGTGAAACTTGTTGTATAGAATTCACGAATTATGTCGTGGTATAGTAGGACTAGCTAGTAATCAACCAAAGAAGAAATATGGAGCGTCCCATCACAACTTGGGATGAGATGAAAGCTATCATGAGGAGGCGTTTTGTACCAAGCCACTACTATCGAAAGTTACATCAACTATTACAAAGGCTTTCTCAAGGTTCCAAATCTACGGAGGATAAAAGAATTTCCGTTAGAGTTAATAAAAAAAGGTATTCTATTGTAGGTAAAGATTTTTTTGATCAAACTCCTTGTGAAAGATATATTAATTGCGCTAATCCTGAATGTAATAAGCAACTTTTG
>JAOSIP010000085.1:0-1803 GCA_030586815.1 Candidatus Phytoplasma planchoniae | reverse complement strand
AACAAAACATAAGAATACATTGGTGGTTTAATTTACAATAGAAATTAAATTGGTGCAGATGAATTTTCAAGAAACAAGTGAGTTTTAATATTTGGGTTTGCTTTTAGGTCAGGTTATTATATTTGGGAGTTTTCAAATAACCAGACGTCTTAAAAGTGTGAATACGGATCTTCAAACTCCAACGTAATGGTGGTTGTCGTCCGGCCTTCTTTAGCTAGGTGACTGGCCTCCTTCCCGGCCAGATTGGTTCCTTCCGGGTGGTCCTCCTTCATCTGTCCTTGGCTTCCTCCTAACTTGCTGCGTTTTCTGTTCTGTCTTATTCTTCTGTCGGCTAGCTTCCGGTCTTGAGTCAGGTCGCCCGGCTGGCCGGCAGCTGGGATCCCCGGCGGCCCCTCCGGTCCTCCTTCCTCCCTCCCTCTTTCCCCTTGCTTTCCTCCTTTATCTTAGACATGTGGTAAACTATTCTCTTTGTTTTTATTTCCTCTGTTCTCCCCTGTTTTTTGCTGCGAAACAGGGGAGACCCGCTCCCTCTTCCTGCTTCCAGCTATCTCCTTCACTCTTGTCGGTGGCAGAGTTTTTGTTTTCTCTTTTCATTCTGTCGTCCCTCTGTTTCCCTGCCTTCGTCCTCCATTGCTAGGTGCCATTCTCCTTCCCCCTCCTCTAAGTTTCCTTTTTTTTTTTTTTGTGTTGCTTCTGGGTTTCTTCTTCCCGGCGGCTGCTTCTCCGATGCCTTTGCGAGCTGCTTCCCTTGTTTTTGGCGCTGGCTTGCTTTTTCCAAGGTTGACTTTCCCTTTTCGGCGTCTGTTTGTCTGCCTATTCTGTCTGTCCCTTGTCTGCTTTCCTTTTTTGAGTTTTTCCCGCTCCTGGGTCCAGGTGTCCAAATTTCCCCCTTCTCCCAGCATCTCTCCGCCGGTGACTTGGCCTTGTCCTTTCCGCCATGGTCGTAGCTTCCAGACTCTCTCTCCTCATTAGCCTCAAGCCTCGTCAGGTTCTTCCGGCTGGTTCTAGTGCGGCTCTTCCTGCTTCTAGTCGCGTTGCTAGGAGAGGACCTTCCCTCCTCCCTGCTGAGAAAGGCCTCCAGGTCAGTCCTCCTTGTCCAGCCCCCCTATTCTAGGCTACGCCTCTGGAACTAGTTTTGAAACTGAACCGGCAGTCATGACAGTTGGCGGTTGCTCTGGCTCTAGTTTTCCGACTCTTGCTTCTGCTTCTCAGGTTCAACTTTGTTGCCCTGATTCGGCTTCTGCTACTGGAGCTCATCCGGTGGACCCTGCTCTAGCCTCTGTCCCTGCTTTGCCTTTGCCTATTTCAGTATCCTCTGCTTCTGCTGCTTCAGAATTGGGTTGGTCTGGGTTTAGTTTAGTTGTAGTCTTTGTTCCTGGCTTTCTCTTCTGCGCCAGCAAGCTATCCAGGGCCTATGGCTTCCACTCTGTCTCAGTTTTCTGGTCCTATTGGCGGGGAATATTCAGGGAAAGTTGTGGCTGGTCCAGCCTCTATTTTAGTTTCTGGACTTGCAGTGGATTCAGAAGCAGCTTCTTCTTCCATCTCCACTGCTGATTATGGCTGTTCTCAAGCTCTTAGTGCTACAGGAGCCCCTGCTTCAGCTCCTGCTCCTACAAATGGTTCTGGCTTCTCAGGTTTTTCTGGTTCATTAGCCCCAGCTTCACCTTCAGCAGCTGGCTTTGTTTTATTCATAAATAACTATATCCCGCTTTACTACAATTTAAATTTAATTTTAAAATTGATTTAAAATTTAAAATTTTGTATTAAAAATCTTAAACACAATTATGATTAAAAACCGATCGT
>JAOSIP010000084.1:0-1820 GCA_030586815.1 Candidatus Phytoplasma planchoniae | reverse complement strand
TAAAAGTAAGATCATGATCGAAGCATTACAAATTTTGCAATTTAGAAAAAATAATAAACTGTGAAGCCCAATTTATATTTAAAATAGAAATATGGCCAAAGTTTGCATTTTAAATAATATTAAAACACTAAATTAAGAAAAACATGCATAGACTAGTCTATGCCTTATTTAAAAGTCTAGTTATATAGAGTAGCAGTTCTAATTAAAAGAAGCATAAAGTTCCAAAATGGCATGTATGAAAAAATAAAACTGTGATCCAAAATATTACATGTCTATCTGCAAACCCCCAACAAGGCTATTTATACCTAAAAATATTTTTAAAGAAAAAGGAGTGAGTATATAACTTAGTATGAGAATTTTTAAAAATAAAATAGAAAAGAATAATTAAACTATTTTTACTGGACATTTTTGTTAACATATGAAAATATTCATACATTAGTACTTAATAGTTAGTCACATGTAAATGTAAAATCTATATCCTTATAATAGTAATTCATGATGCTTAACCATAATACAGAGGATTAGCCAGTGCACAAAAGAAACATGTTAACAAGTCCAAGAATTTATCCTCTTTCTAACAAGAGTTGGCTATATTGCCCATTTTTGTTAAGCTTGACCACCCACTGTAATTAGGCATGACCACCCGTGGTAAAAGATTGCATTGAATTTAAATATACAGTCATTACCAAAATTATAGGAAAAAATAGAAAAATATTTCCAAAATATTTACTAATTAATACACATCACAATCAAACAATTCATTCAATTAATTCGTGCATAATTTTCTAATTAAAATCAATTTGTGATTGCATAATAAAGGAAATAATTTTTTTTTCTTTTAGGACAGTTAAATAAATACTACGATTAAACAGATATGATACTTTAAAATTATAATTTAACATTTATAATTAGTCATAGAAAAATTAGTTACTTCCTTTACCAAAATTGTCTCAAGTACAATTCCCAAGTCCAATATGATAAAACCTAAGAAAATAAAAACAATTGTGCCATTTAAAGTGAATAAATTCACATAAGAAGCCTTAATTAAATTCTATTTTTTCATTGGACTAGATCCGTTTAGCTAGTTAGGCCAAACCTACCGGTTCATAATTTACCCCTAAACCAACAATTATAGAGAATTTAAATTCCTTGCAACTTCTCCCTTCTTTGATACAAGTGGTCTCTTCAACCATCTCCCTACCTACTAATGACACCCACTCTCCTCTTGGCCACCATCAAGCACCCCCTCTAACAGCTCTTGTAAGTGATTAATGCTGGCTAAACCTCCCTTGGCTTTTCCTTCTCTCCCAAAACTTATAGCACTTGTTATCAATTCCTACAACAAACTCCACTACTAGTGCATTACCAAATTGATTCACTGGTGGAGTCCAGTCCACAACCATCTATTCATTGTCACACCCACCCACTACTAAACTCTATACCATCCCAATCTACATCCCCTATGAGTACAACAGCACAGTTACACTAATGGCAACCTGATCAAGCTTTAACTACCTTTGATTTCCACTGCCAATGATCCCAGACCCTCTCTGACCATTATATCCTTTCCAAGCACTCACCCTCACAAAGAGTTGCAACACCACTACACCTCCACTTGTGTATACACTCCTCCCACCATTGATCTAAGTACCAATTTTTACTATCCAAAGAAAGAGATAGCTTACCTAACTCTGGTGGCTCCTTAGATGATGGCAAGTAGCAATTCACGGCTGTATAGGATAGCTAGATCACCTCCTTAATGATGGTAGATGGTATTATAGTATCATAAGTAATAGCTATATTACGTTGTGCTGTCCATA
>JAOSIP010000083.1:0-1899 GCA_030586815.1 Candidatus Phytoplasma planchoniae | reverse complement strand
ATGCACCAAAGACCAGTTATACTCACAACGACCACGATGATCCATATGGTAGAAAATGTCACTAGTGTCACATATGTGAGGGATCAATTAACGACAGCCAAATTGCCACATCACATAATCTAGGAGATACCACTCAACTATTCCAAAACATATGAGGGGCACCCGACACCTCCAACGACCACTACCAGTGGTGAAGTAATTTGGTAGTCTAGCCATGATTTATATAGTATAAAATTCCCACCGCATTTGTGCAATATAAAAACACACAACATAAGTGAGTAACATCATAAAATTAAATACATATAACTGAATAAATAATAAATATTTACACTGGTTTATATGTTGCTCTCACCATTCATTAATTTGGTTCCTATAGTAGTGGAGATTATGACCTAATATTGAGACATAAGTCATTGGTGTCCCCCAATTACATCCTTGAGGGCCATCAAGCACACATGTTAGCCTTAAAGCGGTGGACCTAACCTACTAGGGGACAAGTTTGTGGACATCTCCTAAGTCCACATTTACATGTGCAAATTAAATAATAAATATGAACATTACATTTAATATCACTACAATTATTGTCTATGATTGAGATTTAAAGTTGTACTTGTAACACGATGAGTAGCCCACCAATGTCCATGCAACTAGCTTGGCAAGTTTTGCATAGTTCATTATATAAGAAGGCTAGTGTAGCAGATCCCCAATTGAGATGACCCGTTTCCTCAAAATTCCTAAAAAGAGATAAAAATGCAAGCTACACGAAGCTCCCAGACTTGTTAAGAAAGACATTACCTCCAATCGTCATTAATAGCCATGCCCTAGCGTAATGGACAATGTCCTCATGTATGGCATGGTAGGACAACTCGTTGAAAGTGTTGGCTAATCACTTTAGCCTCGACCTCCCGCCTTTAATACTGTTTGGGTTAAACCGATATCTCAATAGCTCCTCGCATAAATCCACCTATGATGTATTGGAAGGGACTAAGTTAGCACTAGTCATAACTGTTATTCTAGATTTGGCTAACTAAACTAACCAAGAGGGGGGTTGAATTGGTTTTTTCAAATTTTCTAGCAAATTAAACCACAAATAAATCAACCAATTAAATGGGCAAGAAATTAAAAAAAGAGATAGAAATAATTAACACAAGATATAACGTGGTTCGACTCCAACCCCAAGTCTACTCTATGACCTCTTGCCAATGCAACAGAGCACCCAAATCTCACTAAATAAAATGGAGCAAAATCCCCAATTTATAAGGGAAGTTGTGGGGAGCTACCATCAACCCGACAACCTTCACAAATCAACAAGCATGGGGAGTTAACCTCAACCCAAACACTTCACAAACAAGAGTAGGGAGCCAACCTCCAACCCAACGCTATAATTAATACAAGTGTGGGGAGCTAACCTTCAACCCAACAACTTGTTTACAAGATAATAAATGAGTGAAATAAATGTAGCAATAAAAGAGAGAGAGAAGTGATACAATTACACTTGATTTGCAGCTCTCTCACACCCAACTACCGAAAGCTTGACTTCAAAGATGGGAAATATTTGCTTTGCTCTTTGTGATGCTCTCAACCTTGATTTTCAAATGCAAAAACTTTTTTCTCACTTTGTATTTTCAATTGGAAGTATTTGGTCACCTTAAAATCGTGTGGGGAAGGTTCTATTTATACCTCCACAAGTTTTGCTTTGAAAACTAACCGTTGGAAGGCTCCAACAGTCATATTCTGTCATGGGTCAATCGACTAACCGCCCCTCGGTCGACCATAAAGATAATTTAATTTTTAATATAAAAAAATAGGAATAGGTTTAATAATTTGAGTTTTAATTTGTGGGACAAAAATAAATTTCAACTTTTGCCTTTAGTTTTTGATTCTGTAAAAGGTGATCCT
>JAOSIP010000082.1:0-1915 GCA_030586815.1 Candidatus Phytoplasma planchoniae | reverse complement strand
TCAAGATATTAAATTGTAACAAAGTCATGGGAACTTTAGTTGAACCGAATAACCTAAAAAACTGATAATATATCTGCTAGTAAATGCATTGCTATAGAATTAATAATATATTAAATAATCATCCTAAATATAACATTTTTTAAAAAAGAAGAAGAACAGGCATAAATCATTAAATTTGTCTCAACATCAGAGACACGTGCACAACGCGAACCCCAGCCTCCTCCCCCAAACATAAGAGATAACGAGAATTTAAAAGAATTAGTTGTTTTTGTTTTTGCTTCCAAGATTTTATTTTCCATTTTATAAACTGGATTAGGTGGGAATATGGGGTTAAAACATAAATAATAAAAAATTAAATGATTTATTCGGGCTCCTCCTCTCTCCTTGCTAACCAATGACGCAGTCACAAATATGGTTGTTCATCATGCGATAGAAAAGATCGGGTTGTTGTTCCCCATTTAATTTAATTATTGAGAATTATATAATTATTAGAGGAAATAAAAGGAAGTCCACGTGAACTGCGTGCCTTTTGGGCTGGTTGTGGAGCATCTGGAGTGGTTGAGAGACAAACATAAATAAACTAAAATTAACAAATGAAAGAAAGGGTAAGATTAAGAAGAGCCCTTTTCCCCAATTATTTTGAGTTCAATAAACCAATTATCTTTTGTTTCGGTCAACCACGACCCGCTATTTATAACTTGGCCCCTTTAATTAGGGCACTTCACATTCCCACACTAATCCGCTTTTGCAAAGGATGTTTTGTGAACGCTATAAAGCTTAACTTCTTGGCAGACATGATCATTTTTTTGGGATTTGCTGAAAATCTGCTTCCACTTCATCGTACAAAAGTAAAAAAGTTGAAAGAAATCCAAGGGGAAAAGATAATTTTAAAAAAATTAAAAGAAATATTGGGAATGAGAACATGTTTTTGAAATGTAACGCCCTTCCTTCTACTTGGTGTCTGTGTTCATTTTCAACTTTTGTTTAATTTATTTTTTTTAAAAAATAAGAAACACTTGATCAGCATGTATATCGTTTTCATTTTTGATTCAGAATAGACAGTTATTTTTAGAATTTTTTTTTTATTAAGAAGAGGATTGCTTTATGTGAATTATCTCCGATAAAATAAATTTCGAAAAAGTACTAAACGGGCTTTTTAGTTTTCAAATACGTGAAAAAGTAGTTTCGGAAAACAAACCCAAACAGTGAGAATTCAGTTATTTCCAGAAGCAAGAAAGGTTTGTGGGGTCCCTGAGAATTCACATTCGAATAGGGAATCATATTCTAATAAGTCCCTCACTAGCTAATGCCTACTCGAATCAGCAGCTAGATCCTCTCACACAAAAAGTTATCTGAGGGCAACAAACAGTGCTTTTCGTAACAATTTCTAAACTCCACTTGTATATTTAAATATCTGGAAGAGTTGCTTTTGTCTCGCCAAAAAAGTAGATTCTTGATATATATGGACCTAAATTCCGAAAGCGGTTATACCAGGCTTGCATCACCAATGTAGAACTGGACCCGCGTTCTCTTCCTCAACGACATCACGACCTGTGATTTGTGAGACGCAAATTGACCAGTTAAAAGAAAACGATTCCTTTCAAAAAACAGAAAACTAGAAAAGGAAAAACAAAAAATGCATGTCTCTCCAACGTTATGCACGTGATAGTCATGTGGTTTTGGCTATGTTTCACACTTAGTTCAAAAAGGAAAGAATCAAATCTAGTTGCTGGGGTTCCAAAAAAGGGAAAAAGAGAGAAGAAAAGATAGATTGTCAAAAATAAATATTTTTACCTTTTTAGGTAAGTTAAAAAAAGTAACTTTTTTAGTTTAACCAAACTAGAACTACAAGTTACAGAGATCAGGAATAGTTTGTTCCATAAAAAGAAAAAAAGTCAAATTAATGACATATATA
>JAOSIP010000081.1:0-1943 GCA_030586815.1 Candidatus Phytoplasma planchoniae | reverse complement strand
ATCCGCTTTTAAAAACTGCTGTAATTCCTGAGCGTTTCCTTTCAGGAACCGTTCTTAGCCTGTCAGTGTTTATCACACTGGTCATTGGTCAATTGACAAGATAATTAGGCCTCTTTGGCGCCCTATGCAATCCATTCATGATTATAATTTGTGACTATAAAAGGTTCTGTGGTGATAATTTGTCTTTGATCTAAATACACACCGTTTTTAATTAATTTTATCAAATAATAATTTAAAATAATTTTTTGATAATTTTTAAATAAAATTTTAATATCTATTAAATTAGATAAAGAAATTTGATTCATTAAAGTAGCTTTTTGTAGATCGTATATACCAATTCTAGTTCTTTTTAATTCTTTTAGTGCACCATAAGTATTCATTTTTTCGCCAATATCTCGAATTAAACTTCTAATGTAAGTTCCTTTAGATACATCTACTTGAAATTTCGCCTCTTGTTTGTGTGGATTATATGAAATTAATTTTAAATTCGAAATTGTTACTTTTCTAGGTGGAATATCAATATTTTTTTGTTTTCTAGCTAAATTATACATTTTTTGACCTTTAATTTTAATAGCGGAAAAAATTGGAGGAGTTTGCCAATATTGTTTATTATTAAAATAATCAAAATTTTTTTTTACAATATTTTCTGGTAAAATTATTTCTTTTTTATCAATTAATTCTCCATAAATATCTAATGTTTCGTAATTTTTATTAAATAAAGCAGTTCCTTGATATTGCTTATTTAAATCATTAAATAAAAATGCTAATTTTGTTGCTTTATTAATATAGGGATAGATTATTTGCGTTTCCATATCAAAATTTATCTTTCTGATATTTAATTACAAACAGCCTCCCTCTAAACCGGACGAGCAAGTTTCCCAGCATCCGGCTTGCCATAATTTGTCCTTTTTATAAGACTAACTCGTGTAGGAGAGTTGTATCTTAACAGCAAATTACTAACTTCTTTCGCCTTATAAAGGTGGTTAACCTTCTTCTCGGGAGGGCAATTATCTTTGTTATTCCAAACAAAGTTTTAGTTCTTCCGACTACTAAAAAGTCGCTTTATCCTTGGGCCAGAATAATTTTACCTTCTTATCTTATACTGCTCCTGTTAAGAACTGACCTTTAGGATTCTCCGAGTTACTCTAAATATCGACCTTGATTCCTTAGGTGAAGTAAAACCATTTACTAATGGTGAGATTCCAGGTTTTTTAATTGATAAACCATCCAATTCGTGATAATATTATTGATGGACTCTGGACTGATCGGTTACAGTAGTTTTACAAGTCAGGTTTAATATTACATCTTCTTAGCTTCTTAGGCCATTTCAGGCTTATCCTTAGAATCGTTCGGTGGCGGTATCTTCTTGACTAACTACTTCATCGCAATCCGCTTTTAAGAACTGCTATAATTCTTTATTGTTTCCTTTAAAGAACCGTTCTTAGCCTTTCAGTGTTTATCGCACTGGTAATTGGTTAAATCACACGATATTTAGGCATCTTTGGCGCCCTATCACAATTAACAAACCTTCTGCTAAAGGATCTAAAGTACCTGTATGACCCGCTTTTTCTAAATTTAATTTTTTTTTGATAAATCTAACAACATCATGTGATGAAATACCAGAAATTTTATTTATTAAAAAAAACCCATTCATTTTTTATGAACCATTTACTTTCTTTTTTATTTATATTTTCAGAATTTTTGATCAAGTAATTTAAAATTATAAATATTTACTTTTTTATTTTAAAATGATTTAATCATTTAAAGTATTATTAATCATCTATATTATTTGTTAAAAAATTTAATAATTCTGTTAAAATACGGATAGATTATTGGCGTTTCTTTGATAGGATTTGTTTTTCTATTAAATATTACCAACAGCCCCCGTCCAAACGGTGCGAGCAAGTTTCCAAGCACACCGCTTTCCATAATTTATCCCTGTT
>JAOSIP010000080.1:0-1944 GCA_030586815.1 Candidatus Phytoplasma planchoniae | reverse complement strand
CTCCCCTTCTTGATTAACTTAATTGGGTTAACAATACTAATGAATTTAAACCCTAATAATAAGGGTAAAATTATAATTACTTCACAATTGGAAACCCTCACTTGCTAATTAGAAGTAAAAACATTATCATCCACTGAAACCTAAAGCCTTACATTAACCTTAAGGGTAAAATAGTAATTTTTTTTTATCAAAAACGAAACTCACTGCTTAAAAAGGCAAAACTATAATTATCACATAAACCTAAACCATATATTCATTTTAAGGGTAAAATCATAATTAAATCCATATTTAAACACTTATTTTACTTTAGGGGTAAAATCATTATTAAACATTCTCAAAACTCTAATTTTTCCAAGTTTAAGACCAATATCATAATTAATACCAATACCCTAAAATTCCTAGCCCAACTTCCAATTTTAGAAAACTAAAATTCACTTAATCAAAGATTTCTAATTAACTTCTAATTTTTTTTAAACAATCATTAAATAACTTAAAGAATAGGGATGACCTGGGTTCAGTTTGAACTAGGAACCAACTTGGAACCAAACCAAGGTAAACCAAATTGGAACCGAACCTTAACCCCTTAAGGTTCAATTTTGATTCTTAAAAATAGAAACCAAAATCAGAGTGGAATCGGAACTAGAACCAAAAGAGGTCTGGTTTAGAAAATTAGGTTGGCCCACCCCCATAATTGGTCCTCCCACCTCTAACTTGCCCACCCCCCACACGTGACCCACCCCAAGCCTAGGCCCACCCCACAATAGCCCACCTACCCCCACAAGCGTGCCTACCTTGCGTTGTGTTCAGCTTACCTAGCAACAACCCAAGCTACTGGCCCCTCCCTCCTCTCTTCTACTATTGCCACCTATCCCATTCACCTCCTCAATAGTCAGTTACTCTCTGCTCCTACACCCTATTTTGCCTACACTCACTGTTTTATTTCTGCAAGCAAGCTTTGTAGTTTGCAAGCTTGCTTTGCTTGTTATTACAATAGTTAGCCTCCTAGCTACTTGAGTGATGCCACAATGGTTAAAAATTAACTATTGTGGTTAATTTTACAATAAAAAATTAATAAAAATTTAATAAAAAATGATTTAAAAAAACTATAAACACCCCCCACCCAACCATTTTTCTCATTTATTCTTTCTCAATTTTCTCTCAACACTCTCTTAATTTCCTCTCTTAACACCCTCTCAATTTTCTCTCAAATCATCATTAAATTCTCATTCTCTGTCAAGTTAAGTCTTAATTATTTTAATAATTTATTTCACTTTCAAGTTTTTCAAATTTTAATTTTGCAATTAGCTCACTATTTATTTATATAATGGCTTCACTTATTTTTTTACACAACAATTATAATTTTATTTTATAAAACATTTCTCTCTTCAAGACTTCAATTTTAAATTCTATTTATTTTTATATAAAAAAATGGCCAGTGACAAAGGTAAGAGTAAGATGGGAAAATCATCCTAACAAGAATTATTTCATACTCAAAATATTTTTATGCAAGAATCTTAATATGTAACTAGTGGAGACGAAGATAATCAATAATATCAAATACAAACTACAAAGACAGAAGCGGCGTTGAAGTCTAACATTTTTAAGATACATTTTACAAAAACATATTTACCTAATAGATCTTTATAAGTTTTTTGCAATTATTATAAGAAACAATTCAAATACAAAGAATGTGGCGAGTACATGACATTTAGGAAACATTTGAATAATAAGCATCCAACTCAAGCGAGTTTCGACACTACACAATCTCAAATATCTGATATTTGTATTTTCTAATCTCTCTTCCCTTTTTATTTATTCTAATTTATCAACTCCTTCCTCGACACCATTGAATAACTAGTAAATTACTTTCTTCTTTCGCCCTATAAGAGTAGTTAACTCTCTTCCTGGTAAGCCGATTAACTAGATTATTCCACATCTAGGTTT
>JAOSIP010000008.1:0-25322 GCA_030586815.1 Candidatus Phytoplasma planchoniae | reverse complement strand
AGCATCCGGCGATTATTTAAGTGATAATTTTTGGTTTAGCTAAAAATTGAGTTTTCTCCATCTAGATAGATCAAAACTCTTTATGTCTTTAATATTTATTAGGATAATAATAAAAATAATCATTATCTCATTTGATTTAATAAAGATTTTAGCTTGGCCGTGGACGTAAACTCAAGTAGTGAGTCGAACCACGTAAATCTTGGTGCCTCTTAATTTAAATTCTTGCATTTATATTTCTGCACTCTAATTTGTGATATTTGATTGATCGCTTTAATTTTGTAAGAATTTGATTATTTGGGTGATTGCTTAATTTGCTAGAAAATTTTTAAGAACTAATTCTCCCCCCTCTTGGTTAATTAAGTTAGCCCATCTAAAATAACACTTTGTAAAAGAACGGAAGAGTAATAAAGCCGGAGCATTGTTGAAATTGAAGAACAGAGTGGAGGAGGAAAACCTAAGGCAACTTCAAACACGGCTGTGTTTCGTGTGCGTAGTTACTTTATTTAAAGAAGCCTATGCCAAATATGAGGTGTGTGTTGTATTTTGCCCTGGAGAGCAAAAATTCTTTCCCTTCTCAAAATTTGGAGTAAATCTAGTTCAGTTTGATGGAATTTAAGTTTATATGAAGATTTGAATTGATTTAGATAGGATTATTGGTTATCTTTTATACTATTCTTTTTTCTTTTCTTATTTCTCTTACTTATTATTATGAGTTTTATGTTGATAGTTGATAAGTTGATGACATTTGCCATGTTTGGATAAATCTCCATTCTAGCATTAGGCATAACCTATTTATGGCCTCTTGATGTGGTGTTATTTCCTGTTGTGATTAATTGTTGATTAACGGGTTCAATTGTTTTGTATACCATGTGCTTGATGAAATGCCTAGCTACCATTTTGTCTAATCTTAGGGAGATAATTGAAGTACCAAAAGGTGAAAAATTGCTACTAGAACTTTAACAATTAAACAAGAGAATTTTAATCATGAAAGTAGTTTATGTTCTCTTGAGGGTTAATTGGTTAACATTATTCTTAATGGACTCAATTTAACCCAATCCACAAAAGTAGGTTAATTGGGTTGAGTTGGGTTCATTTGTTAGACCTTGAAAGAGGCTAGTAATTGTTTTAGGCTGGACCACCCTTGGTTGTCCAATTAATCACAATTGGAAGAATATGATTTGTTTACAAGAGGCTATAAATATGGTGAACCCCAATCTTAAAGTTCTCCATTCGAATATTAATTGTTAAGTCAATTGTTATTTCTTACTTAGTTGTCATTAGCTATCATCAATCTTTTGAATTGATTTCGATAGCTCACAAAGTCCTAGTAATTGATATCTTAGTCCTTGAGGGATTTGACTCGTACTCGCTGGTATTTACTACAACCACACCGTGCGCTTGCGGAAAACAAACAACATGCCTCCCCCTCACATTGGGGGAGAATTGGCTACAAAGAAATAATTTCACAAAGGAATAAGAAATTGAGAAACAAGTTTTCTTCTTTAACTTTGGATAATACCACAAATAATAATATTGTGAAAGATATTTTGAGATAACAAGTATGTTTGAATTATTACATATTTTGTGATGGTGAACTTTTTTGTGTTTGTTGTTCTATCATATATTGAATCTCATTGTTCAGGAAGTGTTGAAAGTAGCTAGTGAAGCCTTAGAAAAATCAGAGAATCTATGAAGTATACGAAAGGTTCAGAGAGTAGGATTTTAAAATTTAAAGAATATGTGCAACACGTTGGTAATATTGATATTGATATTGGCTTGTGTTTGGATGTGTCTACTCATTCGAATTCAACATATGTGATGCTAGACAATGCCATCAAACATTTAAAAAAAATTTGCTTGCCTTAAAATAGTTGATAGGAATTATAAAGATTGTTTTTCATTTAAAGGGTGGAAAAGAAAAGAGAACATATGTGAATTTTTATAGTCATTTTATGAGACTACCAACTTGATTGCTGGTTCTTCTTATCCTACTACTAATTTGAATTTTATGTAAGTTTAAAAGATTAAATGTTTTTTGTTGGAAAACTTAGACAATGAAGATGTGGTAATCATGGCATGTGCCAAAAGATGAAAGAAAAGTTTGATAAATACTAGAGTGACTATAGCATTTGTTATTCTTGTTGGCTAACTAAACTAACTAAGAGGAGGGGGGGTGAATTGGTCTTTAAAATTTTTTCTAACAAATTAAACAACAAATAAATCAAGCAATATATATGTGCAAGAAATTAAAACAAGAGATAGAGATAATCAACACACAATATAATGTGGTTCGACTCCAACCCTGAGTCTACTCCATGACCTTTTGCCGATGCAAGAAAGCACCCAAATCTCACTATAAATGGGGCTAAATCCTCAAGTTACAAGAGAAGTCATGGGGAGCTACCCTCAACCCAACAATCTTCACAAAACAACAAATGTGGAGAGCTAACCTCAGCCCAGTCACTTTAGACAAGAGTGGGGAGCCAACCTCCCCCTAACTTTATAACCAATACATGTGTGGGGAGCTAATCTCTAACGCAACAACTTGTTCACAACAATCACAAATTAATGTTTATAATAAATGAAATAATTAATGAGAGAGAGAAAAAATAAAATAAAATAAATTTGCAGCTCTTTCTCACCCAACTAACAAGAGCTTGATTCCAAGGAAGGGAAATATTTGCTTTGCTCTTTGTGATGCTCTCAAACTTGATTTTCAATTGAAAAGCTCTTTGTCTCACTTTGTTTGATGAATAGGAAGTATTTGGTAACCAGAAAATCATGTGGGGAGGGTTATATTTATACCTCCACAAGTTTTACTTTAAAAACTAGCCATTGGAAGCCTCCAACGATTAGATTCTATAAAGGGTCGGTTGACCGACCACCATTCGATCAGCCGAGCTAGCTCAAAAATGTGAGACAAGTAACAGTTACTTTGGTTGACTGCCCACCATTCGGTCAACTGAGAAATTGCACTACTCTTAGGTTTTTAGAAAAACCACGGTCGGTCGGCCTATCGGTCGACCAATTGCTGAACATCAAAGGGTTGGTCGACTGATCAAAAAGTCGGTTGACTAATCCTCTGAAACTTCAGATAATTAATTAAAACCAAGTGTAATTTCATTTCAATTTTCAAAACCAATTTTCATAAAAACATTTTTACCACTTGAGCATCACTAAAAATATTTTTGAGCAAAATTCATCCAAGAAAAACAAACACTTAAATGCATAAAAAATCCTAATATACCTAAGATACTTTATGCACCCCAGCATGAGCTCCAACTTTGCTCCACAACTTTGTGCTTGTATACTTGAGTAAATTTGCAATTAAGTCCACACTCAAGCACACACATTAGATCATAACAATTGTTTACTCATCATCAAAAGTCACATTGACCCTAAGGTCAGCAGCATTGTTCTTGCATTGGGGGCTATTCTTGACTTGCTCATAAAATTTACAATACTAGAGTATTATTGCTCAAAGGTTGGTGCCACCATTTCTACTTGTCAAGAAAAGATAAAAAAAGTGAGGACAATGATATACAAGCTTTTTGAGCAATATGCCAGCTTTTCTAGTGGTCCAAGTTCTTCCCAACCTTAATGTTCTATTTCACTTGCACCTAGACCAAGTGAGGGAGGAAGATTGGATAAAGGCAAGAAAATTCTTGATGTAAGTTTGTAGTTATTTTTATTTAATTAATCTTCTTACTATTTTTTCTTATGTTAGTTACATATCTATTTTTTTTAAATATGTCTTGAGGTTCAACTAATGCAAGAAATTTATAGGTTTGAGAGCCAAACTAGACAAATACAAGGGAAATCTTAACTGGATCTCTGTTTGGAGGAGCCAAAGCCTAAATGTTTATTTTTTTAAGATTTAGATGTATAAAGTGTTAAAATGAATAAGTATAATTTTCTAGTCTTGTCATTAATGGCTGGTGATATTTTGGCTATTATTATTAATATAGTTTTGAGTACAAATAAGAGTTTCAGTTTTTTTGGAAAGGGTACAACTTCTATATTGGTAAAGCAACATTATTAAAAGAAAGGTCAAATGTTCTTT
This sequence comes from Candidatus Phytoplasma planchoniae, assembly GCA_030586815.1. GTDB lineage: Bacteria > Bacillota_I > Bacilli_A > Acholeplasmatales > Acholeplasmataceae > Phytoplasma > Phytoplasma planchoniae. The sequence goes on along the minus strand of JAOSIP010000008.1, from coordinate 21,259 downwards.
ATGGACTACTTAAAGAAGATGATGAACAAGACAATGAAAAATAAGATGATGTGGGGCATTATTTTTACTTATTTGTGTTAGTTACTATTTCGATATTACATTTTAATTACTATATTGATGTGTGTATGTAATTTGGTGGTGTAGGTGATTCTTGTCAGAGAGAGTTAGAACTTAGAAGCATATGGAATTGGAATTTGATTTTGAGACATACAAATATAATATTTTATAAATGATATGTTGTAATTTGTAGTTTAATTTATGATTCAATTGAAACTTGAATTGTTAGTTCTAGCTTATTATGTTTTGTTTGGATTTAACTAATTTTTTTTGCATTACTTGCTGGTTGGCTAGTTGGCCCATTTAACTCATAGCCCACCATGGGGTGGGGTGGGGCTTTCCTAGCCCACTAGAATTATGGGCCAACCCTACCTTGCCCCATTTAATTATGGGTCAATACAGAGCAGGACGAGCCGAGATGGGTTGGCCCATTCTAACATCTTTAGTAGTAAAATAAAAGATGCTAGAAGAAATCCCTATTTTGCTTGCTAGTTTACAAAAATTGAGCTTCTATATCCATATTTGGTTGAATCTCCCATAATAAATAGGGCTAGGCCTTTTGTGTTTGATATTGGTGGTGAAGATCTATAGTAAGTAATACATTTGTTTTGTAAATGAATGGTGGATTTTATGCCCAATCTTTGGATTTACAATGGATAAAATTCCTTTATTTCATATAAATGACACAGGTGTTGTTGAATTTCTTTTATAGTACTTTGAATAGACTATAGAATGAATTCTTTAGAATGATTTTCTAATACAATCTACACCTTAAGTCCAAATATGCAATTTAGTCTAATGCTTTCTTTATGGCTTTACATTAACATGCCTTGTCCTCTTAGATATGTTCTTGTCTTTAAGTTTGTAATAGCCATTCAAAATAATTTCAATTACCTCAAAGGTCCTTCCCATTTCTCTAAGGCTTTCCTTTGTGGAGATACCCTCATTATAGGATCTTCAACCTTTTCCATCGTATATTCGAGTTGAAAATTGGAGGATAGGTTTGAGCCTAACTTTTTTTTCAAAAAGTTTATAATAAGTTAATAGATAAATATATTTGTTCCCTTGATCTAGGACATTGAGAAACCTAGAAAAATATAAAATAGAATGGTGGACCAAGTGAAATACTTAAACTAAAATTCACACTTAGTCAAAATTTAGAAGCTAAGGAGAGAAACACGATCGAACAATTTTGACTAGATGAATAAAAGTGGTTTAGATAAAAAAAAAAACAGAGCTAATAATTATGATTGAGATCTTTACCTCCTCATCTGAAACTGTAGCTTCACATAATCAAAGTCACTTTACTTTAGAGAGAGAAAGCAATGACATATCTAAGGCTCTGGAGTCTTGAAAGAATCTAAGCTTTGATTGAGTATATGAATATATATGAATGATCCAAATGGTACATAATGAGTAAAAAAAAATTATTTATTGAACCTTGATAATAATACATTCTAAATGTCAACCTACTTCTAACACCTCTTTGAGTTCTTTCCTAGCAAATCTAGGTTGATTCCAAGGCAACAATCTCACAGCTTCCCTTATAAAATGATATTTGTAGAAAATAAAAAAAATACAACTTACCAATTAGTCATTGTTGTTGCGTTACTTTCAATAGTCCTAGTGCCTTATTCTTTTGTTACTTTTTGTCATTGTTGGATATTTGGCATCCATATGGGATAGTATTTGAGATATTCCAAGAATTTTAGTGCTTGTTTATATTTGTGTTAATCAAGAAATTTAATTGTTCATAGTACCTGTGGACATAATTATCAATAATATGACTTTTGATGATTACAAACAATTGATTTATACTAATATTTTATTCAATGTTATGATTTGACAATTTCACAATATGAAAAATAAAAGTGAAGAAATTGATGGATTATTGGTAATCTCTTCCTATATATATATTTTTCAATAATCCTAGCTTGCTCTAAAAATATCTTAGATTGCTCTTACTACATTTCTGAAAACAAAATTGATTTAAATAAATTTGATTGGTAAAAATTAAATCTGAAAAATAAATTTTTAAACAGAACCAGTCGACTGACTTCCAAACCAGTCGACTGGAAAAATTTCAAAGAGCAAAATGAATTTTATGCAGTCAACTGAACTAAACTCAGTAGACTGACTTCTAGTCCAGTTGACTGAGAAATTTTCAGAGAGTGAACACTCTCATCCAGTTGACTGAACAAATAGAGCTAGTTGACTAAATGTTTTTCAGAAAGCTTTATTGAACAAATTTTTCTATCTAGTCGACCGAACAAACAGAGCTAGTCGACTGAATGTTTTTCAAAAAGCTTTATTGAACAAATTTTTATATCCAGTCGATCGAATAAATAGAGCGAGTCATTTGAATATTTTTTAGTGTGCTCCAATGATCAAATTTTTTCTATCCAGTCAACTGATCCATTAAACCCCGTTTACTGTGTAATTTTTAGAAAGTTTATAAAATTTCAGTCGACTAACTTTACCTATCCAGTCGACTGAATGCTGTAAAAACTATCTCATAGTTTTTAAACATCCAGTTGACTGCCCATCACCTAAGCGACTATGTACCGATTGTTCTGAAACATAACGACTATTTTTTTGAGATAAAAATGGCTAGTTTTTTAAAACATATAAATACCACTTGGCTCAGATATGAAAAGGACTTTTGAAAAAATTGAGAAATCAAAAAAGAAAGAAAGAAAGAGATTGAGTAATCAAAAATATTCTCTTGAGCAAGAAACTTGAAGCACACTTTACAGTTGTTCTGAAAGTAAGAAGAAAGAAAATGGGTTAGAATCTCATTCAACTTGATTGAAGACTTTATTGGTTGAAAAGAAAGACGTTCCCCTATTTGTATATTCATCTCTTACCATTGTTTCATTTATTATTACATTTATTGCACTATTTGTTGTGTTGAGTAAAAGTCTTGTATACTTTTCCTTCATTTATTGTTCAAAAGATTGGGTTGATTGTGTGTCCCTCCTTAAGGCTATTGAATTATGGTTAGGTTGATGGTGGATTTTCCCCACACGCGATTTTCATAACTTAAGTGTTTGGGTTGCCCTTAGTCCCCACTTTTGCAATAGTGTAAGAAATTGTATTGAGTTAATTTTTACCCAACTAGCACATTATGGTTGTGTGACTTTTGTTGTTAACAACCTTACATTTTGTAATATTGAGTTTTCTAAATATCTTGAAAACTAGCTCATTGTATTGAGAAAATTTTTACATATTGAGATTGAATATACTATATCTCTTGTGTCTATAAGAGGTCTTAGATGTAGGTTTGATTGACAAACTGAACTAAGTAAATTTGGTGTTTTCTTGCCTCATTTACTCTTATTCATTATTTGTAATTGATATATTGCAAAGTGTTGAATTGATTTGGGCAATATTTTGGTTGATTATTACTTTTAATTTCAATTATTGTTTAGTATGGTGTGAATTTAGTTTGAAAATTAAAATTCTAGTTTATATCCAATTCACCGCCCCATCTTGGATAGATTTGGGCACATAAATTGATATCTAAAGATCCTAACAGTACCATTTCTTTATAAAAATTCTCTTTTTTTCCTTTTTTTTTTGCCATATCTATCTAAGAATATTTGAAGCGTATTATGAAACCAAAAATCCATGGTCCCATAACAGGATTTTTAACTCAACAAAAAGGCTTGGTTATGAACTCAAAGATTGGGCCTTTGTAGTTTCGACCTCTATAATATTGAATAAAGGCCCCACAAATGGGCTAAAACTATATTAAATAAAGCCTTTCAATACTATTAATTTTTTTTAATTTTTTTTTAAAATTATTTTATCAAAAATACAGTTTGGGACATTGAAAATAGTTTTTGTAATTATTATTTTTCAAACTTTGAGCCAGTGGGCTAGCTTTTTTTTAGGCGACGAGGTTAGGTTGGGTTGGGCTTGGTCACTCCCAATATAGACTAGGCTTATGTTAGTGTCAAACTTAGGACTCTCTGTAAATGGAAAAGATATTAGTTTGGGCTTAAATGGAACAAAATTTTGGGAAGATATTAATTGTTAGAGAAAAATAATGTTTATATAATTTAAGTAAAGAAAAAAAAAGAATCTAAAGATGATAAAAAAATCCTACAAAGTTAATGTGTTTTATTTAGAAAGACATCGAAGATATATATATATATATATATATATTAATACACTAGCTACTGGTAAAATTTGATTGCCTTACTTTGCAGGGCAATATTCATTTTGTCTCATTTGTCATTGTAGAAAAAAATGGAAATTACTTGTTACTTTTGTTTAGAAATAAATAAATAAAATATTATAAAATACAAATATGGTCTAGAAAAGAAAGACAATCTAAAACATTATAAAATAAATTGTTTGGCTAATAATCATCTTAAAACATGCACAAATTGTTCATTCTTCTAAATAAAAATAATTATAACATGTAATATAACTAAACTACATGTTGGGAGGGCTGGGATTTGTAGGTGGATTTTGGAGGTTGAAACTAGCATGGGTCGAATCCTGTGGAGGGCGAATTGAGCTAAACATAATTATGACATTTTGCAAGGTTGATTGTACATCACTATGGATTTGGTTAGCCATCTCTAACCTCATTTTCTGGATTTGGGTGGCAACCTAATTCTTGACAATTTACTCAATTTGATCTAACATATTAGAAACCTCATTTTAAGGTGATTGTACAACTATAGAACCTAATTAATTTTCATTCCTCTTCATATGTCATACGCAAACAACACAATTATAATTATTGATAGAGTGTATATAATCACAATTATATCATGTCTATTTCTTCCACTATGAATGCTAAATTTATTACTTATTTTACTACTGTTGCTTAAGTTATATGGCTAAAAAACTTACTTTAGAATTTCATGTTGTTAACTCTATTCATAGGCCTCTTAAAATTTTTGTGTTAATATTACTATTTTGTTCTTTTCTAAGGACAATAAAATTTCTAGTGGGTCTAAGTGTTTATAGTTAAAACACTTGATTGTTTGATGTTGTAAAGGAAGGAGTCATACGTAGAGCTTATTGATACTAGTTTGATGATGGTTGATTTATTAACTAGAGGACTTAGACCCATGGTCTTTAGAGGACATGTTTCTAATATGAATATTAAGTTCTTTTTGTTATAATGTATGGCTAACTAAGAGAGAGGTGAATTGGTTTCCTTATAAAAATTATCAAGATTCAATACAATTCACACCAAATAATATAATTGAAAATTAAATTAAACAATGTAGCAGAATAAAACAATAAAGTAAATTGAGACAATCACAACACAAAGCAACAAGCAAGACACATAATGTACTTGGTTCGACTTGCTAATCAAGTCTATGCCTAGGATCCCTTACGCAATCTCACTATGATAATGGAAAACGCCAAAAGTTATAACGCAAAGCTAGTTTTAAGAGTTATAGCAACTCAAGCAATACAAAATGCTTGTTGATGACCTAAGGGTCAGTCAAACAAGACATGCCACATGGATGAGAAACATCAACCCTACTTCTTACTCAAATGCCAAAGTGGAGAATATATCAACCTAATCACTTAAGCTTTGAATACCACTACGTGTGGCGACAACCACTGTCAACCTAACCATGTCTCAAAAGCCTTAAGAGATGGGACGTCCTCAACCCAACCTTTTGAACAATTGATGACAAAAGGGAGCGATAAACTCAACCCAAACAAATTGCACACAAAATAAAATACAAGTACAAGATCAAACAATACAATAGAGAGATGAAAGGGTAAGAAGTACAAACAATGCTTTTTTGCCCATTTTAACCCAACTAAGTCAAGTCAGTTGGACTAGGATCCAAAATCCGTTCTTGCTCAATTGCTCACTTAAAGATTTGGAAGAATTTTGTCCCACTCAATCACTTTCAAAATCACTTTGACAATGATTGTTCAATGATTTCAAAAGTCTTAGAAAAATTTGACAAGTCGACTATTTATATCTCTATTAAAAAAAAACTAGTCGTTACGGTAGAAACGTCATAATTCAGTCGACTGGATTTTCAAAAATTTTGATACAACTTTTTAGTCGATCAGGTGACTGGTTTTTTGCAAATTTAGTTGATTGGATTTTTCAAAGCTCTCGATAAATTTTACAGTTGACTAGTTTGATGATTTCAGTCGATTAGTTTAAGAGTGTATGCTCTCAGGAAATTTTCCGGTCAATTGGTTTTGATGAAATTTTCAATTTAGATCAATTGACTATTTTTCAATTCAATCAACTAGTTCTATGAAAAATTACTTTTTAAAATAGAGCAACACTAGTCATTTTACTTAGAAATATTTTTGACTCTCAAAAACTTTTGTGAGCAATAATAAAAGAGTTTTACTTTCAAAAAAAATAATAAAAGAGTTTTGGAGCAAGATAGACCCTAGGCAAAGGACTTGTTACAATAAATAAAAGATATACCTAGAAATCCCATCTTATCTTAGAACTAGGGTCTTCCCATTCTAAATTCTCTTTATATTACAATTGAGGAATTAAAAACTTGTTGCAACACAAACACTAAGTAAAAGCGTTAGAAATTAGCAATTGTTTGTAATAATTAAAAGTCATATTGGCACATACGCCAACACTTTTGATGTACTAGATTAGTGAGAGTTTTAATAATTACTCTTGTGTCTATTTATTGGTATGAACTCCTAAATTTATTTTGATGATGTGTTCATTCCTTGGCACGCATATTATTGTTATTTTAATGATGTATTTATTCGTTGGTACATATATTATTGTTATGGAAGGTTAGATGTCAACCTTGGCAAAATTTTGTAATCTCATTATTGTTACCATGTTTAGATATGAAAATGTTAACTTCGTTATGATGTTGTGAAATTTCTCTTACTCCTTTTAAATTAAGCATTTTAAGAGAAATTGTAGACTGATAATGAAAATAGCGTATTTTAAATCAGATGTTGGATGCTATTTTCTTACTATATTTCCACACTTTAGCTCATGTTGATAGTATTTGTGATATTTGTAATTATGGTTAAGTCTTGTGTTAAGTTGAGAGCACAATGACCGCTATAGATAGTTCAATATTATGGACATTGTTAGACGGGTTGTTTTTTATGTTGTCTCTTTGACCACATATTTTTTTAATTGTGGCCACATTATAAAATCTAGTTTTTAGCCTGAGAGCCGTTTTAACATAAAATGTTTTAAAATTTTAGTAATATAATTAATGTTACCTAAGTGAGAGAATATTATAAATTTTCTTATATGGGCTGCCATTAATTGTTGTTTTTATTTTTACAAAAATAAGATTGATAATATGGTTGGTTAATTTTTGAAAGATATGCATGATAATCTTGCTATCATAATGTGATTTAACCTTTAGGATATACGCATTGATTATTTTCTAATTAAGTGTGCCTATAAACATAGTGTAGATCAATACCTAAATAATACGTGATGAAATGATTATTAGGTAATTATTTTAGTTGTAGTAAGGTCCGCTTTCCACTATTATAAATTAATAGAACAACGTACTAGGGTTTAACCTAATATAGATATTTGTCTCCCTTACTTGACCATTGAATGGCCGCCATTCTGTGAAGTACTAGGAGAGAAAGGTCATGCTTGATATTATCTCTAATCTCATATTACAATTGGTAATTAATATCACACACATACATATCTTTATATTCATTTACTAATGATTAGTGTTGTAGAGTTTATATAATCAAAATAATATTGTCTAATATTTTCAACACAAACAACCCCATAAGGTTAGGTCTCTTTCTACACATGCCCACGTAGGAGGTTGAGGGTTTAAACCTCTTTGTAGACAAATTTGTAAATAACTTCAAAAAAAGAAAAACATAAATCTTGTAATTGCGTGAATGCCAAAAAATCAGTAATGTTGGAAGTATGTTAAGTTGTTGGAATTTATTGCCTAGTTCTCTGTAAAATCTGCATATTGTAAACCAATGACAACCCTAATAAGTCACATCATGAACATAACTAATTTGTTCTATAAAATCTTAAATTACATCTTTATTAAATATCCAAAAAGCTTTACTTTCCTCAACAAGTCACCGTGACATTTCAAGCTTGTAACGCTGGAGACTATATAATTAATTTATACTTATAATCCCATAAGACTGGTTCAAAATTGTTGAGAAAAATCAATGAAATCAAGCACAAGCACAAATAAATAAATAGAGTGTTTAAGCACAAATAAAAGTGTTTGTGTGGTTTGATTGATGCTATCGATCTATGTCCAGCAATTCACTATGTCAGAGATTGAATGGAAGGTACTCCGGAATCTGAGTCCCTCATCATCTATTTGTAATAGATAATTTTATTCTACTCCTAATTATACTCTCATAGATTAAGCAAAGGTCAAAATTTTATTGACTAGAAATTCTAGACATATTAGGAGTCAACAAAACTCTTAAACAATGTTCAGCTGCATGCTTTTTGAAAATCCAATTTTTTAGCACAGAACGTTACTTGAAATTGCTTTCGAAGAGCAATTCAATATTTGGAACTTGAAATTGTTAGGGCATTTTTCTGAAAAATCTTATTTCTTCAATCCAATCAAATGCTCTCTTTGAACTAAAATACATTACAGGCTATAGAAAGACTGAATAATTGCTTTTATGAGTGAACTTTTTACAGGCACCAAGAAAGAAGAGAAGAATAGCGCTAGAACAGCCATTTTCTTTGCAGAAACAGCAAAAAGGCACAAACAACAGACAATTGAACGCCTTAGCATGTGTATATACAAAACACATACAAGAATAACTAGAAAAGCCATTTTCGGTTCCGAAAAAACTTTAATGTTAAGCAGCATCCGTTAAGGGTTCACGGAGTTTCTGCGTTCTCTTAATTTATTACTCTTCTTTCTTTCTGTTAAACAAAAGCAATAAAAAACAAAAAAAACGAACAAGCATAGTCATGCCCTTTCACCTGCAATAGATTGCTATAGAAGTTGCCAACTCTTACACACAAGTAAAACTCACAAAATAAGTCGAATGTTATTTTGCCCAAGGCACTGCTACTTTAGTCACAAGAGAATATCCCAAGTTCTATTCATATATTAAAATAGCTCATGCAATACAATTTATAATTTACATGTTCCTTTCTTTTTCCCTGTTTTTACCTGATAAGAGAATTTATGTTTCTAAAACGACAAGCAGAATTCAACCCCTAAACACTAGTTTACCGATGAAAAAATTCTTTTTCGGGCCACCACTTCAGATCCTCACCTCCATTTTCAGTCCCACCCATTTGTGGCTCCATCATCTGGCACCAAGCTGCCACAGATGGAAGGCTTGTCTGATCCAGACACAGCTGCAGAAGTTGATTGGCCAAGATTTACTGGATGGTTAAATTTGCAGGCAGGCCCAAACTTGCAAATGCCATAGCGACTATCATGTGAGCATATGTTTTGGTCCTAAATTTGTCAAAGTAAAAATCAGAGAATGACAAGAAAATCTTATTCAAAACTAACAAGAAAGCTGATATAATAACAAATAAGAAGGTTTTACAACACAATCTGAATTTTTAGCAACAAGAAACAAATTGATATTGAGGTATTCCAGAGATGGAGAAAACCCCCTCCCATCCTTGTGTGGAAAAATAAGTGCACACAACCACTGATGCATTCCAATTATCTAGTAAACTGATTTCCCAGTAATATACATTCCCCATGCAAAACTTATGTTTCAATTTGCTGCTAGAAAACTTTGCCCAAGTTAGTAAAAAAGTCAGTTAGTCTGAGCCATTTCTAGGCTAATATCACATCTTGAGGAATTTTCTGGGAAAGGGGAAACCTGATTCCACCAATGTCGACAAGTACAACAAAAACTCAAGTTTAATTATTGTTATTATTCGTATCCTATCCTAAGGATATTGAGATTTCAATTTGATGGAGTATTTTCCTTCATCCAGGAATAATGTAAACTACATGGTCACAGATTAGCATGCTTCAAAACTGAAAAGAGAAAATTCATGACAGTTGACTTTCCCAAGTCTGCCTGATCTAGAAGGATATACAAACTTACCAGTCCTAATGGTAGGCCTTTATCACTCAGTGCATATGCTGCTGTCTTCACATTTCCACTTTTAGGATGGTGAAATTTACATCCAGATTTAAATTTACAGTCCCCAGTTTTCACAAAGTGAGTGCATTCTGGCTGGCCTGGTCGCTCAGGGAATTCATCAGCAGGTATCTGCTGTTTATTATATGTATAGAAATTTGGTTCTGCTGGATTATTGAGAACAAATGCTGGTGCAGAGGGTGATCTCCTCTGCGGGATTTGGTACACAGAAGCCTGATTCTGGACAAGCCACAGAATGAAAGCAGGAAATTGAGCATGAGAGACAGGTTTTGATATTAACAGGAAAACGAAACAAAAAATAAATAAATAAATGCAATCTCTCACTCTTTAACTACTGCTGGAATATGATGAATAATGTGAACATTCAAGATAAGGACAAAGAGCATTATGGTTTATCTAATATTTTTACCAAGCATTTTTCTTCTTATTCTTTTCCAAATTGCATTTCAGAACATATGTGAGCATTCAGAAGGAAGGGCTTAACATTTTGCAAATAGTTGCACCTATGGTATAAGGCATAAGTTTAGTTCACCAAGTGAAGGAAAAATTGCCATAAAGGTGAAGGTAAAATGGTATATCTGACAATAATATTTGAATTTGGGCTGGTTGATTGGTTAGCACAGATACAGAATGTTTAGACAGCAAAATATACGAATTTTCAACACAACTATAATCCAAATAAAAATATAGAAGTATAATAAAGAGTAAACAATTCATTAATATATTCAGAGTTAAATATTTGCTCACATAAATGAACAGGTGTAAAATCATTAAACCAATATTATACATGCAAAAACTAGATGGCAACAAAAACAAAAAGAGATACACCCATGGTGCACAAGATCCCACCAAATAAATGCAGAAACTTAAATATTGATGATATGACAATGATCATTATGCTGCTTCTACTAGCCTAAGGAGGCGCCACTAAATAATATTGGAAAGATGGCAGCTTCATATAACAACTAGTACTTAAACCTGCCTTTTAAGGGCCTATTGATGCTTCTACTAAACTAAACAATTTACTTCTGCAATGAACCTCAGACACTTCTAAAAGACTCAAGCACCTGTGTATGAAACATTGGTACCGAAGATTGAGATGTGTCCAAATGTCTGAGACACATCTGGCTGTGTCCTATTGTTGCATTTTTTTAATTTTTTTCCAATTGAAAACGCCAAGGACATGTATGCCAGTTAAACACTTTCTAGAAACTGGCAAGGACTTAGAATGATGTTTGACAAATTTTAGTGAGAGGACAAATTGCAAAGATGACATTATGTTTTTCATAAATGTTTCAAAGGAGCAAAACTTGCTTACTCTCCAAATTGAACTGATAGAGAGTAGACTCTGTCTGAAGTATTATTATCATAGTTTCAAACTCAAAAGCAAATTATTTGCCCTAATCTCTAATGTAAAACTGGCAAAGTAGACAGGATTGTTTAATTGGTTAAACAATTTTTTCTTTAAGGTTTTAAAAATTGCATTTCTACTTTATGCATCAATTTTAAATTTACATTGCATATAAAACTAGCAAAATATATAGCCCCATGGGTGGGTGGTACTGGGTACTAATGACTGGCTCTGTCAACAAATATTTTCAAAAGAATATATAGAAGGTATATATCTTTAGCATGTTTAGTCCATGTTGTGTCCTGCATTTTTTCTAGAAATGTCACCTCCATGTGTTAGTATTGTGTCCAACTGTCTGAGAAATGTTTCACTGTTCATGCTTCTTAGATTTTCTGGACTGAACTTTTCCTTGAGAAAATGTAAAACAACTCGAGGGCCTCCATTTGTGTAGAAACTACTTGTTGACTAATCGAAAATTAAAATTGACTTCTGTCGGTACCCTGTTTCAGTAGTATGTCAGAAAATGGAAAAGTTTTGCCTGGTTCTACAGCAACAAAAGGAAATTTTGTTCCTTGAGTACGTTATATAATAAAAGAAGGTTATAGGCATATGATAATGCTACAGCAAGAAGCATGGAAAGTGAAAATTACTTCACAAAAGATTCTGACACTCAAATAAAGAACACTACAGGATGGACAAATAAATGAAGAAATTATCTGAACTCAGAACCCAAGTCTGACTCGTACTAACTTGTAGAATTTCTTTTAGGTAAGCCACAGCTATGATAATGAAGTAAGCCCAACAACCACTTTATCTTTTTTGTTCTCGTTTTCTTAAGTTCTAAAACTAAGGAGTAACACAAAAGGTGGCATAAATATAGGTTTCAATTTAACATGTATTAATAGACTGCCAGACACATAGATAAGCAGATCTATGAGGCCTAGATTTAAAAGCTTTTTACAAAACCACACTAAATGCCTCTGGACCAGTTCTGATAGCCATAATAATAAAGGAAATTTATCAAATGACTACCAAATGCAATCTGCTTCTAGATAGTAGGTTCATCATTTATATGCCAGCAGGCTAACAAGTATATAAATATAGCAGTCCCCACATTTGGAGTAGGTACCCCTTGAGTTGGTGAAAACATGACTGGAACAAATGAACTGGCCTCATTTGGTTGTCTCGGTGATGACAAGGAGGATGCAGTTGCTTGGGGTGCACCTCGCAGTGAAGCAGATCCACCACCACCATATCCAGAAGGGGTATCCTCTCCTGCTGCAGTAGGATCAGGGTGATTAAACTTACAATTTGACCCATATTTGCAGGACCCATTGTGCATGTAGAAGGGGCATTCTTTTTCTCCCTGTAATGTAATTTAACCTTATCATCACATTTGCGGAAAGCTGCTACAAAAGACTGAAAAATTACTAACCACAAGCTTTGTAGCACCTCCAAATCACAAAAGATAACAGGTTCAATACAGGTTCAATACAGGTCAAAAGCTCTACAAAGATGTCAAAAGACAGGTATGAAATTTGAACTGAATTATAGAAGTATTACCAGCCTGATTGGCAGACCCAGAAAGTTGAACTCAACAATTGGAGCTACTGGAGTTTTTCCTCTACCATGACTGTATCTACAAGATTTTCCAAACTTACACCCTCCTGATGTCAGGTAATACTGAAACAGACTCAACAGAAGGATTATAACACCAAGAGAAGTTAGAGAACAGATTTTAGTTTTATAAACCAATCACACACACAAACTTCTTGCTCAAATAGGTAATACAGCAAATTAAAGAAAAAGCAGACATCTCATAAAATCAGATATGAAGAAACTTAAACTCCTACAAAAAGACAAACCAAGAATAATCAGAAAATAAGGAAAGAAGTAAGTATGCATGGCATTTATATAAATTACAAATAACATGAACAAAAAACTGTAGTAATATATGAGAATTATTTAATTGACAGATCAGGAATCTAAACCCACCCTTCTCTTCTAAATGTGGACCAACACAACAAAGTAAAATGATACCCCTCTGGGCAATGAGTATATAATTAAATAACCTTTGTTAGACAGCAGCATAGTAAAAATTTATCCTTCAACATGACCAAAATTCAAGTTCAGAAAAAGGCACTTAAGCCAAATTGAGTTAAGTATCCATTTCACTAAAATCTCAGCTTCACCTGGCAGCAGCCAACAGCCAGAAGCCAGCTTGGTTTTTTCACATAAAACTAGTACAATTTGACCAAATGCCTATGAATTCAAGAATTCTGTCTTTTGTTTCCGAAGTAAGTTATTCAATGGACAGATACACAGAATCTGAAATAGAAACAACAATAGGATTTGATAGAACTTTTCATACAGAGTGCACAATCAGACATGGAGTAATACTCTATGTTCAGTTTTCCTTACAGTTCATATCATCCTTTTACGGTTAACTCTACCGTTTTATTCATGAGCTAAAATGTGTTCCAGATCTAGATGTGTGCTTCCATGGCTCTTATCCTCAAGTAAGGGGATCATTTTCTTAAATGTTGAAGCCTATACCTCACTTATGTGCCTTGCCTGATACTAGTTTTGAGGCTAGGCAATTGGTTCCAATATAGTTTTCCTCCATATCATTCAGTCTACAGGCCTATGCCGAAGATAAGAATTGTACTACTCCCAGTATTGTACTGCCTCAACAAGAAAGAATGCATTAGTGTAGTGGTCTGGAGATAGAAGCAAAATGCAAAGGTCTGGAGACTGTTTTATATGCATGACAACTTGTCTACAAAAAATTTTGACATGCCATTCTCAGGAGAACATTGGAGCACCACTCCTAGGCAATGGCACATTCTAGTAAAAGTTATGCATGAATAAAGAAACCAGAGCTCAAACACAAATCTTAAATAACCTGTCAAAAAGACACCATTATGGAATCAATGGGAGGATTAACTAAGAATATACCCAAAATAACAATTCATGGAATGCTTAGTATGAAATATGCTTTTAGTGTGGAGATTTTGAATAGAATTATTTTGGCAATTACTGGCACCTAAAGACCCGCAAAGTCGCATTAAACTCCAATTATACATTTAATCAAAACAACAAGCAGCCAAAAAAATGGTCTTAACATCTCATAATATGCAGATGCACATGCATAAAGTAAAAACCATGACAAGAACTACTCCAAATGAGAAAAATATCTTCATCGATGTAGCAATAATCACGAGCATCAGTCTGATTATAAAAAGTAATTAAAAAAAAACCTTGCATTCAATTTGCCCCGGCTTTTCTGAGATTTCTTCCTTCTCCTTGACCCTCTCCTTGGCATCCTCCAGCACCAAGAGAAACAGATATGCAAAAAACATGAACAATTAATCACAGCACTGTGAAACAGAAAACAAGATGAAACAATATTATTGTAATAAAAAGCCAAAACCACTACTAATGTCTTCTCACCAGCCAAAACCTATTGATTAAGCAACAGAAAAAAATTATGCATGGGATGTGCGCTAATCATTTACGGCATCTATATTATCAATATATCATCTCTACTTGCAGATAATACCATTATATTATCCGCTAATCTTTAGATAATATCAAGCACACTTTTGGGAGATCTTTATCATATATACACAATTAAACTGAAACACATGACTACCAGGTTTTTCCTTCTGGGCGGGTGATTGAACTTGCAATTGAGTCCGAACTTACATGTCCCCGTTCGCATATAATACGAGCAATTCACTTCACGATTCACAACTTTCTCAGTCATTTTTTCCTCCTCTTCCAAAACCTGATTTTCAAGCCCTTGGTTTACACTTTGCCGCTCTTTGTTAATAAGCAGCTGATTCTGAACCTCTTCGACAACGGCAAGCCGATTCTGAATCTCTGCGATAATTAGTTGTTGATTCTTAAGCTCTTGATTTGCAACTATCTCCTTCTTCTTCTCTTCATCTGTAGCTTGTCGGAAGATCGTCTGGCACCGGTGGAGGATCGCGCCCCAGATCATTATCAGCAGAATTTGACCAGCGAAACCCTAACCCTAGTTCTTGGTGATCAGGTTGTGATTTAACTTGATCAGTTTGAGCTTTGGGAACGGATTCTTCAAAGTCTTCCATTGTCCCTCCATACTTCAAACCCTAACGGAGCCTTTTGGTAGTAGAAAAGAAGGGTCTTTTTGTTCATTTTGCGCGCTTGAAAGAGATGATGAAGAAGGGGCAGAAGAACTAATAGAGAGAATCTGGGCACATTATGCTTCTCTCTCTAACCTTTATTTTTAGGAAAGTCTTCTCCCTCAAAAAAAAAAAGTCTTCTCCCTCAAACCTTGTACTGAATCCACATGAGGGCACCGAGCATAAAAGTTGTATGCAAACAAAATAATTGTAAAATAAAAAGCTTAAAATAGACGTGGCCGTTAAATCTACCAATGGCATGTCTGATCATTTTAATTAATAAAAAAAATACCAGAAACCTGTTGAAATTGTAAAATTTTAGGTAGTCAACCTAATCTCACTTGATCCATGCCTAACAAAATCTAGATAATATGCAATTCTCACATAGAAAAATAGAGAATATGTAAACTTATTTCATTAACTATGAAATAATTAAACACCGATAAATGTGTAACTTTTACACTAGAATATAAGTAAATCTATATTCTAAAAAATTTAGTAATTTTTACTTAGAAAATATGTAGCTCTATACTAAAAAATGTGTGCAACTTTTACAAAAAAAAATATGTAACTTTTGATATACAACTATAACAATAAACCAAAGTTTTTTTAAGGGTAATATGTTGATTGAAATATATTATGGAGGCGGTCTAATTGATGAAATTGAATTTTAGAGTAATCAATTAGCTGATTGGAGGAACTTAATTGAGGAATTGGATCAAATGGGACCAAAAGTTGAAGATGGGAAAAAGAAAGACCAAGTTGCAAATTTGACCAACAAGAGCTTTAATGCGCCTACTTTCCAAAAAAAAAAAAAGAGCTTTAATGCGCTTAGAGGGTGTCTGGGTAACTAACTAAAAGTTAAAATTAACTTTTAGTAGTTAAAAGTTAACTTTTATTTACTTTTAAAGTAAAAAAAGTAGTTACCTATTTGGTTAAAATAACTACAAGTAAGTTATCTATTTGATAAAATTTAACTAAAAATATGTTTATTAATAAAAATTACAAAAATACCCTCCCCTATCCTAAACACACAAAACAACTGCAACTCTTCCGTTATCCTCCCCACGTCTGACGTCGTCGCCCCTTATCAGCACCCCCTATTGCAGTCACTCCATCGCCCTAGTCGCCCCTCGTCCTAGTTAGCCCCCGTCATCATCAGCCCTCGTTGTAGTCACCCCATCACCCTTTGTCGCCATCGCCCCTCGCTTAGCAGCAACAATGAGGTCCGGGAGATTATAGTTAGGGTTTAGGGTTATGAAGAATAAGTGGGGTAAAATGCTAAATAGGATTAATAAGTAAAGGTATAGTAGTGAGTCAGCTAGTTTGAACTAAAAGTTAAAATAAAAAGTAGGGGTACCCTACTTTTGAAATTTTAACTTTTAGTCAAGTTGCACAAATAGGTAACTAACTAAAAGTCAAGAGTAAAAGTTAAAAGTTAATATACAAACACTTCCTTAATGGCCGAATTAATGGAAGAGCACTTGCAATAAGGGTTACGGCTCTCATTTGGGTCAAATAGGGCGAAACGATTAGAGAAGAAGCAAAAGCTGTGAAGTAGGAATAGCAACTGATCAACTTTGTAGCTAACGATTAATGGCTAACAAGGAGCCATTGTAATACTACGAAGGAGTCATGTTAACTGATTGGATAAACATTTAATCTTAGAATTTTTCTTCTTCTATATATAAAATTTGTTGTGTTTAATTGCTTGTTACTAAACTATTGAGGAAGATTGAATTGCTAAGATGGGTTATGGTGAATCGGAGGAAGGAGTTTAAGAAAAATCAATATAGTGCTTGCCAGGCCAAGTGAAGTCAAGCCAAGCTGTGCGCTAGACGCGGCCTATTTGGTTACTGTGTGCGCAGCCTAGTCAACGTGTGATGGTGAAGACAAGGAGGGGGTCAATTGATTTGGGTGAGGTCTTAGTCTTGGTTGAATCATAAAAAAGTAGATTTGAGGGAGTTCGTTTGAATTTGTGAGCTAGCTGAGGGAGAGAGACCTCGTGTGGTTGTGCAAAGTGACCAAAAGAAAGGGTGCAAGTAGTCGGGAAGTAGATCTGGGAGGTAGAGAGGTGACAGGTAGTGTATAGATGTGTGTGAGGGAACAACAATCAATGGATGAAAAGTTAGGAAAAAAGAAGAAGAACAGTGCCAGCTACAATTGTCATTAGTGGCAACTGTGGCCTTAATGGCACCAAAAAATTAAGGGTATAACTTTTAAACAAAAAATTAAGGTTAAAATTTGGAATAAGTTAAAGTGTAGAAAAATGGGGTTAAATGTTTAATTAAGAGAAATTAGGGGATTGAATTGGGTAATTGAGAATTTGAAAAAATTATGAAATTATCCCTTTCTATTAAAATGAAAAAATTGCCCCTTGGGTTCTTAAAAAAAAGAGTATTTTGGAAAAAAATTGACAGTTTTACCTTTGAGGAAAAATAGAAAAAATTGATTAACTGGATAGTATTATTTTTGAGAGGTGTGAAAACTGGTTTAGAGGTGAAATAACCAAATTACCCATTTTGTATTCAAGAGTTTAATTTGAGGGATTTTGAGATGCAACTAGCAAGTAGTGTGTGAATGCTCACAAGTTTAAGGTAAGGGAACATGCTAAATATTTTTAGAAGTTGTGTTGAAAGATTTATTATTGCTTATTGCCAAAAAGGGATTTGAATAATTATGATCATTGTTTAAAAATGCAAGTGTAGCCATTTACTATATTGATTTTTGTAAAATGCTTTGGATGATAAAGGTACTGGTTTTGTAAACTATTTTAAATGATAACTATAGTGGCTATATGAATTGCTTTTGAATGATAACTGGTTATGGAATTATATGTAATGATTACTGTAGATTATGATGCTAAATTACCGTGGGCTGTGATGCCAAACCATGGGCTATGATACCAAACTACCATGAGTTGTGACGCCAAATTATTCTACATTGTTATGCCAAATTTCTATGGCTATTATGTCATTTTACCATATGTTATTTTGCCAACTTTTGTTAGGATAAAGATAGACTCCTGAACTTGTTAGCAGATTAATTTAGTGCACTAGTTGACCATTCATATCGAGGTCATGTGTCTTGTTGGAAAGGATACAAATAATGTTATCGCATATAATTTTCAATAAATTGAAAATGTGAAATTATTTTAAAGGTGCATTATTATGATTACATATATCTCTTACTTACTAATAACTAGAAATATTGTAAAGGCACATTATTTTACTACTACATATATCCCTTTTTGTGTTATATGCTCATTATTTTCTTTAAAAAAATTTATATACAATGATTGGATGATGCTAGGATTAGGGAGAGATGACTAGGGGCCTAATAGTGCCAGGGATTGAGAAAAGAATATTTTAAAGAGTATTTATGGATATTTTGAACTTATGATTTTATTCAAATAAAATATGTTTTTGAAATTATGGATGCTAATTATGTTACTAATTATTTTAATGAGCAATGAAAATACTTTAGCCTTGTGTGCTACAATTATTACCTTCAAACATGCAACATATGTTATACCCTGGATATGGAGTGTGACAAATTAAATGGTATTAGAGCTTAGGTTTATAATATAAGTATGTATAAGATAATGTGCTAATGATGAGTGGGGATACCTAAGGGTTTAACACCTAGGACATGTTATGATTTTAATGATTGTTAGAGTAACTGTGTTTTTAGAGGAAATGGAATAATGATGATTCTTGCTATTAAATGTTTAGAATGCTGCAAAGAAGAGCTCTTACCGACGTGAATGTTTAGATCTCAAGACTTGTGACAGCATTACAACAATTCACCAATGTAATGTAGCAAAACGCATAAGTGGCAATACTAATAACCCCAAGCCATACTGATAGATCGGCGGGGTATAAACTATTCGAGATATTCATAAAGATTAGTTTATAGGCATACACTAGGATGAAAGATTTGGTGTTGGCTAAAAACTAGATTAGTGAGATAGAAGAGGCATTCACAATCTTACGGTGTACTGATGATGACAAGGTGCAAATTGGGGTTTTTTGACTCACTAATACAGTGAATAATTAGTAAAAAGGACTTCAAAAAACTAGGCCCAAAGATGATTTGCTGACGATGTGGGAAGGGCTCAAGAAAACTTTCTTGGAACATTATATCCCTACACCAATCTAGTGAGCATTAGAGAATTCATTCTTCAAGTTGAGACAAGGAGAACAAACGGTGGATGCCTATGAGGCAAAATTTGATAGGCTATTCTGATTTATTCGTATAGTGACCCTTATTGATGAGGGTAAAACACGACAGTTTATTCAAAGATTAAGGTAGGAATACAAACACCCTCTTATCCCTTTTGAGTTGAAATCTTATGGCCAAGTAGTGACTTCAACCAAAGTAATGAAGTAGGCATCAGTAGGGACTGATGGTGAAAACTTGGAGCTCAATAAGAGTAAGAAGCAAGATTGGGATCAGGACCATCATAGAAGATATAGTCAATTCTCGTGGTTGTCCAAGTTGGCCAAGTTAGCCATGAAAAAGGACTCTAGGAGGTCAGGGAATAGCTTTACTTAAAGACCATCCTAAAATCAGCAAATACTGTAAACATGGCAAAAGACGCAACTTGTTGGACTTATGGGAAAATAGGCCGTACTAGAAAAGACTACTGGGTGACTATAAGAGCATGTTTCACTTGTGGCCAGTTAGGACATTGAGTGGTTGATTGTCCTCAGTCTCATTAGAATGGCTAGGCTAGGCTAGGTTAGAGGCTCCATTCTCGAAAGTCCCCTCATAGTAGCAAGAGTAGGGAGGGCTACAAGGGGTGAATTAGAAGGACACTTCAGCAACTGGGTAGCAAGGTAGACCACTAGTTCAAGGGAGGATTCATGTAATGACTCGCCAAGAGGCACAAGCCTCTAACACGATCGTAGCAGGTACTTTGTCTATAGGACCTTCTTATGCATATGCCTTATTTGATTTCAATGCTACACATTTGTTTATATCTACATCATATGTAAATGAGCACACTTTAAGCAATGAATTATTATCATTACCAGTGTTGGTGGGGAACCCTATAAGGGGGATAATCACGATAGACAAGGCATATAAAAACTATCCTATAGTGATAGTTGGAAAAAACCTACCTATTGATCTACTCATTTTGGATCTTGTGCACTTTAACGTCATAATTGGAATGGATTGGCTTTCCACTCACTATGTAGTCGAGGACTATGGAAAAAAATAAGTGGAATTTTAATATCTAAATGAAGAGATGTTCAATTTTCTAAGACAAGGCACTTATCAACCTTTAATCTTAGTCTCTACTATACAAGCAAAGGCCATGCTTAATAGGGGATATACTGGATTTTTGGCCTCTATATTTAACACACAACAAAAGGACCCCAGAGTTGGCAGATATACCAATAGAATGCGAAATTCTAAATATATTTGCAGATAAGCTTCCAAGCTTACCCCCAGATTGAGATATAAAATTCACAATTGATTTACTTCCAAGCACTGGTCCTATTTTAAAGGCATTATATCAAATGACCATTACAAAACTTAAGGAGCTTAAAACACAGCTACAAGAGTTACTAGACTTGGG
>JAOSIP010000079.1:0-1949 GCA_030586815.1 Candidatus Phytoplasma planchoniae | reverse complement strand
ATTTGTGTGTAGTCGGCTTGCACATAGATCTGTATGACGATCGTATAGTTTGTCACCAGTCGCTTAACCTGCTCGTGCTACCTCTCTCTCTTCTCTTTTCAGGTGTCGTCGAGCATAGTCGGCACCAGTTTGCACATAGATTTATGTGAGCCAGCTACATATTTCTCCACTCTTCTCTGGGGCCATCGAGCATAATCGGCGTCCGATTGCACACAGATTTGTACGTGGCTGGGTTGTGAACAAATCTGTGCAACAGTCGCACAGTCCGTCGCTGGTCACTCAACTTGCTTGTGCTACCTCTTTCTCCTCTTTTCTTCGATGCCGTCGAGCATAGTCGGCGCCAGTTTGCGCATAGATCTGTGTGACAGTCGCACAAATTTGGCTAGCTCACACAGATATGTGCGAAAGCTAGCCACGCACAGATCTGTGTGCAAGTCGGCCAGATCTGTGTGACCATCGCACAGATTTGTGTGCAAGACAAAGTGGGGGAAAAGAGAGAATCGGAGGGGGAAGAAGGGCAGTATTGGTCAACATGGGCGGTGGTCCCAAACTTCACCATCGCCGGAGAAAAAAAAATGAGGAGTAGGAATTTTGGAAAAATTGCATTAGAGGGGGCCTCAAGAAATTTTTAAAAAATTGCACAAGGGGGCTATATCAGTAATTTTTTTAAAAAAGGTAACTAATTGTCTACGTGGCATGCTAAGTCATTACAAAACGGTGCCATGTCATACTTAACGGTACACGTTAGACCATTGGTAAACTTTGCTAACAGATATCTAACAGAGGGACTAAAATAAAGGAAATTTTCATCTAAGAGGAACTAAAATAGCTATGAAAATTTAAGAGGGACCAAAATGAGCAATCCTAGACCTAAGAGAGACCAAAATAGTAGTTTAGTCAAATATCTATTTTTGATATTTTATGTGCTTTTATATGTAAATTATTTTTTAAATAAACGTCAAATTCACAAAATGGTTATCCTTCAATGATTTGTGAAATGTATAATAAATGACCAAAATACCTTTTTTTATCATTTATTACATAAAGAATATTTTTATAGTTATTGGATAAAAATATTCCAATAAATTAGTCTTTTATGGATGTTGGATTGGGTATTGTAGTCATTTACTATATAAACAATATTTTGATAATCATTGAATAAAAATACCCCTATAAACTAGCCAATTATAGATATTAGAATGAATGTTTTAGTCATATGTTATATAAAGAATATTTTTATAGCTATTGGATAAAAAAATATTTATTAAATACAACTTGAGATTTTGATACAAAAGACCTTTTTTTACTTTTTCTTTTTTTATATTTTAATTTGATGCATTTTTTTAGTTTTACACTAATATTTATATTATTTAATAATAAATAATATTAAACTAAATATTATTTTTTAAAAATTAAATAATCATTAAACAATTATAAAAACTAGTTTATGATATTTAACAATTATTACATAAAAGTTATTTTATAGCCATCGGACAAAAAACCATAAAATATCTCTATAAATTAGCGTTTATAGGGGTATTTTAGTATTTTAGGTATTTTTAATTATTATAGACTATCATGTCGTACCATTCTGTGTTGTGTCATGTCAAGATCCGGGCCACACGTTGTGATGGCCAATAAGCCCAAGCACGCTCAAGTGGGTTGTGCTAGGCGCATCCCACTTCTTATAATATTGAGTCGTGCTAGGCACAACCCCAATCGGGTCAAGCCACCAAAGGGTAAAACCATAACAAAAGCCCTAATTAAAAAAAATCTTAATTTGCCACGAAAGGCGAAATTATAATTTACACTATAGTTTAAACCCTTTAATACCACGTCGACTATCTCCAGATATAATATATTTTTTAAATACAATAAATAAAAATAATAAAGGTAAATTAATCAAAACAAAAATTGCCATTCGAAGATTAAGAGTATCTATAAAAGCT
>JAOSIP010000078.1:0-1962 GCA_030586815.1 Candidatus Phytoplasma planchoniae | reverse complement strand
AGACTACTCGAACAGAGTGTGAAGAGTGTTAATTAACTTATATAACCCACTCCGTAAAATCCAGACTAACAATTATGTTTGAGTTGTCAGTTGCCTAATAAGAAAATAACTCGATAATATAGTTTTTTAATAAGGAAAATTAATAGCAAATTAAAAATAGAGCCAGTGCTAAATTTATATAAATATAAGGTTATTTGAACTTATAAGAAAAAGGTATTCGGATAATCATATTTTTTAAATTTAGATCATACCACTGTATTCTTGCTAAAAAGGTAAAATTTCTTCAGTTGATCAAGTTACAACTTGACATGAGAGACTATCTATATCTATCTTCCCATCAAATCTATTATTCATTCAAACAATATTTAATTTATTGGTCAAAATTATGTGATGATATTGCTCTCATTAGATTTTAAAATCTCATCCACCCGGATGAAGTGTAATTTTTAACTTGAGTTTCTGGTTTATCCACCGTAAATGAACAAACTATCACTTTAAATTAATTTAAACACCTAATAGTTCAAGTAGAGTAAACAATTGAATTAAAAACCCAAGTTTGAAAATCAGAGTAGCAATAGGTCAGAAACACCAGACAATAATACAACTATCACAGAGACATTCTGTCTCTTAGGAATCACCAGAACTTGATTACAGTAATTACTAAAAATTAATAAATTATTCAAATTTCTGCAGCTAATCTCTCTCTGTTGGTGCCAACTTTGACTCCCATATAACTTCACAGAAAAGCAATTGTTATGAAGTAAATGAGACAAACCTACCCTGAGGACCCCTATCTCTCCTGGGTGACTGAGAGAATTTTAAAGTAGAGATATTTGCTGATCTAACTTACCGGCCTAGCATCATCACGATGGCTTGAGGGTTGGTCCCCCGCGACGAAGTGAACGTCGATGAGTCAACAACTCTCAGTGCACTAATCCCAGTGACCTTAAAATTATTGTCCACCACCGTCCCCACCGTACATCCGCCGTGGCAGTGCCATATGGTGGTCATGGCCTCCTTACAGAATGTCTCTACCGCAGCATCGTCACTTTTGTTCATAGAAAATGCAAAACCCACAGATTTAAAATCTCTGTTACCTTCGAAATCCTGATACTTTTATTGCTCCATTGCATAGGAGCTTATCATCCTTTCTACGTTGCGCATCCCCTGGACGCACGTGGCCAGGTCCTTCGGGTCCGAAAAGAAGTTGGACCAGACCTTCGGGCCTATCCGCACTTCTGTGGCCGAGTCAAGGCGGAGCAAAACGGTTGATGCCGGGTTCGACAGTTTGGAAAAGGACCAGTACGGGGAAGCTCGCCGGATGAGATGAGCCTGGGAAGACTATAGAGTCAACAGGAGAATATAATTCGAAAGTACCTGTAAAAAAAATTAAAAGTAATTATAATTAAACGCCATTGTTGTTTAGAGGAGATGGTGATCAAGAAGCCACAGACATTATGCAGCCTCGATGTCTAGCAACTTTCTGTGATCCCTGCTGTCACGAACCCATTTCTTCTCAGATTTTTTTAGCTCGATGACAACCAAGCACCCTATTTGGTTTAGCCCACTTAATAGCTTCGCCCACCTAAATAACACCAAGGTCCCTACCAAAAGTATATGAAGACAAGGAAAAGCTTTATGAGAGCCCCAACTCTTAACTTGAACTATATTTGAGGAAAGAGGCTTATAAAGGTATATTGAAGACGCCCTTTTCCAATCTACGTAGGCTAAGAAGCTCTCTCTATGAATGAATGATCGATCCTTTGTGATAGAACCCATTTATACTGGATTGTGGATAACATACCTTATCCACTGGGATTCTAGGCTAATTTACCTAATAGTAGCTTGATTTTACTAGATCCAAGTTGGTTCTGCTAGTTGCCTGCCACCTTTGAACACTTGTGCATAATTATTAATATGTTGTCGACAAAGAAGACAACAACTACCTGAATATTTTATTTC
>JAOSIP010000077.1:0-1963 GCA_030586815.1 Candidatus Phytoplasma planchoniae | reverse complement strand
AGTTGGAAAATATATACTGATTAAGAAAAAACGACCATAATCCCTCATGCTAATAAAGTGCAGGCAAGGCAACATATGCCAGCACATGCCAATCAGAGAAAAAGTTAATTCTTAATGTCCATAACCATATGTACTTTTGTTATGCTCATTCTCTCGCATATCAAAAGGGGGGGGGGGCAGTGATATGGTACCTATTCCCACTACACACGTGGGCACACTTTTTATCCTTGCACATGTGGCTATCTCATGTCTCAATAAAGAGGTGGTCTTCAATACCCTTATTAATGCCTTTAAATGCATTTACATGTTCCATAAATGTAGGAAATATAGCCTTTATTCTTCCTAATATGTGGCACTCTAAAAGAGAATGGGAGAACAGTGCCAAGGGAATTAGTGCCTAAAAAATCCACCTTTTCTCTCCTATATGAAGAGGAGACCAAGCAATGGAAGGGAGGCATGCCTAATCTACACTTGAAACTCTTATTTCTGAATAATTCTCTGTTAAAAATCAATACACTACCTTCAGCGTCGGAGTGCCTCCAACTAGAAGTGAATTTCGATCACACTGTCCCTTTGTTTTGTTAAAAAAAGGACGCAGTTGAGCTAAAAGAAATCACCCTTCAAAAATCATGCATCAACAGATATAATGAGACAAAGTTGAAAATTTAAAATTTTCATCTAAAAAAACATTTGCTAAAGAGCAAAACTTCAAATTTTCAATCCTAACAATCCAAGCTTTTGATGAACAAGGGTTGAGAGAGATTTATTTAAGCATTAATAGCTTTGTTTGTATTTCTCTCTCTCTCTTATTTATTGCTTATTTAGTTATTTATTGTTGTTGTTAAGTGGTTAAGTTTAGACTGTTCTCCCCATGCTTGTTATTATTAAGTGGTTGTGTTAAGATTGTTCTCCCCATACTGGCTTGTGTTTGGTTAAGGTGATTGGGTTGAGAGTGTTTCCCCACATCTCCTGTTGTTGATTCCTCCTAGTTAGAGAATACACTCGTATTGAGTGTGGTTGTTGTAAGAGTTGGTATTATTTATTGAAACTAGTTTTTGTATTGGCATTTGAGCTTTCTTTTATAGTGAGATTAAGTTCTCTCTTGCTTAGCAAGATGTCATGGACATAAACTCAGGATTTGAGTCAAACCACGTATATTTTATGTGTTAGCTATTTTATTTATCTACTTTAGTTTTAAACTTATATTGTCATATCGATTTAATTTCATATTTACTAAAAAAAATTATTTACCCAATTCACCCCCTCTTGGTGAGCCTAATTGTGTCAATAATTGGTATTAAAGCTATCTCTAGATCTACATAGAGTAAAGGTCATTTAGAATGACTAATATTACTTTGTTGATTATAGATGGTCAAGTACTAAATAGACCACCATATTTTGATGGAAATAATTATGCACATTTGAAGAATAAGATGAAAGTGTTTATAAGAAGTTGAAACTTTAAAGTTTAGAGAATGATAGAAATCTCTTACACTAAACCAACCAAGATAGTCAAAATTAATAGAAATAAAAAAGAAATATAAAAACCCTTAAATAAATATGATTATGTAAATTTGAAGCAAAAACAATTAAATCATTTAGTCACAAATGCCATATATTATACTATTTCACTCAAGAAATATAATAGGATAATGAATTGTGAAACTACTTATGAAGTTTGAAAAATGCTAGAAACTGCTCATGAGAAAACCGATCAAGTAAAAGAAAAACAAGTTATGGTAGCCATGTGGAGCAG
Organism: Candidatus Phytoplasma planchoniae; assembly: GCA_030586815.1. Taxonomy (GTDB): domain Bacteria; phylum Bacillota_I; class Bacilli_A; order Acholeplasmatales; family Acholeplasmataceae; genus Phytoplasma; species Phytoplasma planchoniae. The sequence continues at coordinate 207 of JAOSIP010000077.1, read as the reverse complement.
AAGTGATGATAGTGATGAAGAAGAAGAAGAAGATAAAGAAACTGCAACTTTGGCATTCATGGCCGTAAAGAATGAAGACGCAATAAAAAACGACGGAAGTGATGGAATTTATCTAACTCCGCTACTAAATCTGCAATTTTTAATAAATAACTTTCATCACCATCTAAAGCTTTTAAAGCAGAACCTTGAATAATAGGAATTTCTGAA
>JAOSIP010000076.1:0-1973 GCA_030586815.1 Candidatus Phytoplasma planchoniae | reverse complement strand
ATTATCTAGACGTTTTTTAGAATTTCATAAATTTCAATTAATAGAAAAAAAATTTTCTTTAAGGAATAAATTAATTTTATTGGTTGCATTTGCCTGACAATTGCTTTTAACGACTTATATTCACACTACACTTTCCTAAGCAAACCATCCCATTAGGGGTGAAAATACCCTAGTTCAGTTAAGTTCAAGTGCTAAACTGAACCAAACTAGCAAACCAATTCTTTAAAATTTCAAACCGATATTGAACCTGGAACACTTTAAGAACCAAACTAAATCATAAATGGTTAAGAGTTCAACTGGTAAGGAAGATTGAAGGATGCCTTATTTGTCGCAAGATTGAAGGAGGTTAGGAACCCTGACACTATTGTTTGATTTCTTATTGATTGAGGATAGCATTGCAAATTCAATCCCCCACAATTGTTAGATGAACAACAAAATGATTAGCTCAAATATCAATAGAAAGAGAACTAGATTAGAGGTGCTTAAATCATTAATTTACGTTGTTAATCACGTGGAAGGATGAGCAATCCCTTGATGGCGAGTGTGATGGTAGGTGTTGGTGGTGAGTGCTAAGGATGTAAGCGGGTCGGTTTGGTTCGCTCTAAAAGTAATAATTGTATCCAAACCACTAGAACTATTAAGCGATTCAAGCAGGTTGAGAAAATTGATCAATCAAATGTTATAATTTGTATAGTTCAATTCGGTTTGAGCAGTTTAAGCGATTCAAATCGTTTAATTATAAGTCAACTATATTTAACATAGAACTTTATTTCAATATTCAAATACACCAACTAAACTTAATTTAACATATAATCTAAAACATAATTATATTTAAAATAAACATTAACACTTTAACTCAAAATGATACTCTAAGTATAAAACTTAATCAAAATAAATACTTAAAATAAAATATCAAATTAAATTTACATAAAGAGACTTCTTTGTTTCCCTTGATGTCCAACAATAGTCGTACTTTAATAAAAAAAATATAATTTAAACTTAGAACATTTAAAATAAATTCTAATCACATTTAATTTTTAAGTTTTCAATAAAAACACAAAACATTGTTATTTTGACACGGTGCATAAATTCCTTTAACCATATGATATTAAATAACTAAAAATAATATAAAAACTCTATAGTTATATATACAACGCAAGCACAAATAAGTGAGTTAGTAAAATACAAACATAAGTTATAAATATTAAGCATCTATTAATAACCAACCACTATGGCTTAAAACTTCCTTACAAACTCATAATTCGACATAAAACATCGTGAGGTGAGGGTGAGAGAGAGAATGAACCAAAGGAGAGGAGGGCAAGCGGCATTAAGGTTAAAGGTCCAAAATGACATTGTTTTGGGCTTAGTGAGGTTTGGTTAGGTGTAAGTGATTAAACCACTCAATCAAACTGCAAACCAAACCAAGCTTATTAATTTTTTCATTTTTCAAACCGCCAATCAGACTAAACTTGTTCGATTTGGGTCAATTTAAGCAGTTTAAATGGTTTTTCTTATACCCCTATTGAGCATGACAGTTGACATTGTCGAGAGCACAATGGCGAGTGTTGATGGCAAGCATGATGGTCAGTGTCACGGCGAGCGTGGCAATGGGGGTTGATGTGTGGGCGACAACAAGGTTCGACGCCAACACAATGGCAGGGGTTGATGCGAGCACAACGACCAGCACCGTGGTGATTGTGACAGTAGTGGTCAATGCAAGGGTGTCAGTAGGGTTCAATACGAGAATGACAGCCGGGGTTGATGTGAGCATGATAATAGGGGTTTATACTAGTAGGATAGCAAGGGTCAATGCTAGTAGGACAGCAGGTATTAATGGCAACAATGGTGAGATGGTTGGAGTTTAGAGAGGAGAGCTCGGCAATGGTGATTGCAGAGGGTGTGTGGAGGTGGAGCAGTGGCATGAGGGTAAGATTTTTAACCTATATACATACCCCAATTTGGTTTGATTT
>JAOSIP010000075.1:0-1975 GCA_030586815.1 Candidatus Phytoplasma planchoniae | reverse complement strand
TCACTTAAATTTGATCTACTTGATTATAGAAACTAGTATACCTATACAGTAAGAATCAAGTTTGGTGCTAATAAGTCCATTATTGACACTAGTTTATGATAGTTGTATTATACATATGGTTTAAAAGCGTATGTATATTTACATAATTGATTTTTTGAAGATAACTAGTGATTTAGATTTGGTGTACCTAATGTTATAAATTGGTGTATCTAAGCATTAAGTTCTGATTTATTGTTAATAAGTATGTTCATACTTATATATTATTAATTGAATTTCTAAATATAAGTAAGCACCCTGTTTTTTTAGATTATGATAACTTAAATAACCAAGAGGGGGGTGAATTGGTATTTTCAAATTTTCTAATAAATTAAACAACAAATAAATCAAAAATATGAATGTACAAGAAACTAAAGCAAGGGAAATAGAAAATCAACACACAATGTAACGTGGTTCGACTCCAACCCCGAGTCTACTCCACGACCTCTTGCCAATGCAAGAGAGTACCCAAATCTCACTATATAAAATGGGGCAAAATCCCCAAGTTACAAGGAAAGTTGTGGGGAGCTACCTTCAACTCAACAACCTTCACAAAGTAATAAGTGTAGGGAGCTATCCTCAACGCAAACACTTCAAATAAAAGTGGAGAGTCAACCTCAATCCAACTTTCCTACCAACTAGAGTAGGAGAGCATACCTCAATCCAAACTCTATAACCAAAACAAGTGTGGGGAGCTAATCTCCAACCCAACAACTTATTTACAATAAGTACAAATAAATGAATGTATTGAATAAAACAATTAATAAAAGAGACAAGGGATACAATTATAATAAATTTACAGCTCTTTCACACCTACCTAACAAGAGCTTGATTGCAAGGATGAGAAATATTTGCTTTGCTCTTCTTTGATGCTCTCAATCAAGATTTTTCTTGAAAATCACTTTGTCTCACTTTCTTTTGATGTTTAGAAGTATTTGTTAACCTTAAAATCGTATGGGGAGGGTCCAATTTATTCCCCCACAAGTTTTGTTTTAAAAACTAGCTGTTAGGACAGTAGACCTCTACTTCCAACAGTCAGATCGGTCGACTGACCGCCACTCGGTCGACCAGCTCAGCTCAAATCTCTAAGACGAGTAACGGTCTGATCGGTCGACTAACCACCATCGGTAGATCAGAAAATGAGCATGCTCTCTAGAATTTTTTGAAAATCTCATCGATCGACTGCTCGGTTGATCGACTACTGAATTACAAAGGGTCGGTCGATTGACCCAAAAGTCGGTCGATTGATCCTCTAAATCTTTAGACAATCAGTTTTCAAAATAGCTCATTTTCACAACATTTTCAAAAACACTTTTCGTAAAACATTTTTAAACACTTGAATATAAATCCAAAAATATTTTAGAGCAAAGTTCATCCAAGAAAATCAAATACTTAAATATATAAAAAATCCTAATATACATAAACTTTTCTATACTCTCCAATATAAGCTCCAACTTTGCTCTTCAACTTTGTGCTTGTATATATGATTAAATTTGCAAATAAATTCACACTCAAGCACACAAGTTAAACTTTAACAATTGTTTGCTCATTATTAAAAGTCATATTAACTCTAAGGTCAATAATCTCCCCTTTTTATGATAACAAACAATTGATGCATATAGATAAAACTAAATTCATTTTAAGCACAAAATCCATGCATCAACATACTTCTCCCCCTTTTGGTATCAACAAAAATGAATAATCCTTATACAATTTCTATACTTGCCAAGGGATCATAGAACATAGGAAAATATAAATAAAGTCTCAATTCAAATAGATACTCCCTCTAACAATATGCAATATATGCATATAAAGATTTTTTCTCCTCCTTAATCATGCAAGAAATGCACACATCCTCCCCCTAAATCTAAGGGAAAAAGCATTCAAGCATAAACATGCAAGGGAAAGTCAACAATTAAGCTCTAAGCATATCAAACAC
>JAOSIP010000074.1:0-1977 GCA_030586815.1 Candidatus Phytoplasma planchoniae | reverse complement strand
AAACTGAACCAAGTTGGTGTACGATAAGTACATGAACCCTCCCTCATATTATCAAAGCCTTAATATATATGAAATATAGACTTAGATTTGCCTTTCCCTAATGTTAAAACCACTTATTACTCCACCTACGACTATTAGAACTGACACCACTACCTGCCGACCACCCTTAGTGTTGCATGCCACCATCGTCATTGCATGTCCCCTTATCACCATAGTCATTTATTGCCCCAACCACCACCGATTGTTGGCAGCCTCACCGTTCATGCCAATTGCAAATTATATTAGCAATAAGCAATTTAATGGTACAATTTGAAAAATTTTGTTTAACCTTTATCTTGGTATGAAACACCTTTTAAATTGATATAATCCAGTCCAACTTGTCTTACTAGGAAAATAAAGAAATATGTTGAAAATTAAAGTAATGAATACTTAAAATGAAATAAAAGATTCAACAACTTATGTACATTGAAGCCCAAACTCAAGTAAAACTTTTGATTTTTTAGCAACAGAGTGATGCTTGCAGCATTTCTGGCAACTAGTGATGCATAATTTGTAAGATCCAAAAAATGGAGTTTCTAACAATTTAACTACTTGGGAAACATAAAAGACATATATATTTAATAGAAGAATTATATTATGGACACCTGGAATGCAAGTTTACACACTAAAAAAGATAAAGTTGTAAAACAATTCATTTGTTTGAAAAGCATAATTTGTTAATCATCATGTAGAAAGTAATAGTATTTGGGTACTCACAGCTAGTTATTTAAAAAATTGCTTTAAATTTAAGCATATTACTACTAGTGAGTTAGTTTTTTTTAACTCGTAAGATTTCTCAATTGATGATTAAAGAACAAAAATTATCAATATTGTAGTCATGACTTTTATTGGTGATTGTAAAGTTGTGCAATGGATGAAACTAATGTCTCTGAAAGTTATTAGTTGGAGGACACCCAAAGCAATGCTCCTAACAATAAAGAATCTCAAAGTGAAAATTAAGCATGTGTTTGTAATATGAAAGGTAAATAACATTATACGACTTCTAATGTATAGGATCCTTTTAAGTTGTTGCCTTTTGAGAATAAAATGATATGTTGGCAAATTACAATTACTATTACAACAAAAATTAAATGCCCAACTAAGAATGAACTAGTTTTTTGTGTAACCATTTGAAACGGTGTTCTAGAAACCCTTTCAATATTGCTAATAAGAGATAAAAGATTTTTAATTTTTCATTTGAATCTAATGTTGATAATGAGGCTGATAGTAATATTGATTCCTTACTATGAAAATTTGACCAAGATTTTTGTGAAAATTATTTAGCTACAATGATTGACCTTGATGAGCTTTCCTTTAGGGTTGTGAAACATGAGGGGTTTTATAATTTTTGTACCATCGTATGCCCTTAATTTCAATTTTCCCCCAGTCCCCCAATAACTAAAGAGTGTATTAAATGTTTCTAATTCCTTTACATCTTGTAATAACTAAAGTGTGCTATCAAATGTTTGTAATTGAGAAAGAGAAGTTGAAGAAATACTTCAAGAGAACTACACAAAAGGTTTGCCTTATCACAAATATTTACTTCTAAGCAAAACCTCAATTATATGTGGCTCCCTACTCATTTTATTGATTTGGATTGGAAAATACATAAGAAAATATTGAACTTCTCTCCAATTCTAGTCAATCTAGTGAAAACATTGAAAAATCTCTTGAATCCATTTCCTTAATTGGGAAATTGAAAAGGTTTTGACAATCACTATAAACAATGCTAACTCAATGTAAACTCAAACAAACTTCACATTCAATATTTGAAAAGGAGACTTAATAATTGAAAAGGAAGTGTCTTCAACAAAAAAAGAGTTAAGTAATGTTGTATCTACGGTTATATCTCTTCCTTTTATTTCTATGGCTGCTGATCAAACTCCTTTGCATTTAGAATATACTTTGACTAGAACTAAATTTAATGAAATCACTAAA
>JAOSIP010000073.1:0-1986 GCA_030586815.1 Candidatus Phytoplasma planchoniae | reverse complement strand
TTTTGTTAGTTTATGCATCTCAGTATATCCAATACTTTTTAATTCAAGATATACCTAATTTGGGGGATTCCTATTTGGGGAGGATTCTTGTTGGTTTGGGATTCCTTATTTGGAAAGATAAAATTTGATCCAACAATATCTAAGATTCTTTTCCAAGATTCAGCAAATTTTCTTCCTTAAAAATATGCAAAATCTGCTACTATATTAACAGATTTGGTTTCCAAAATATTTGGATAATTTTGTGCTATTTCTTGATATTTCCAAATCCAAATTTTTTCCATAAATATCTTGATTTGTCCTTGTCCATCTAGATATGACCAAATCTAATCAAATAAAGCCCAAAAATTTAGTAGATTTAATCCATTAAGAATTTGTAATTTGCTACTAATTTTTTGCAGATTTTGTTTCCAAAAATATTCAAATAATTCCAAATATTTCTTGATCCTCCAAAATTTGAATTTTAACCTGAAGTGTCTTATCCCTTCCTAATCTATTCAGATTTGTCCAAATTAGACCAAAATTAAGCTAAAATTTGAGTTTTTCCCAACCACCTAAAATTTGTCCAATTCTTTGGGGTTGTCTTTTCCTTACTTAATCCATATTCTAAATTTTTCAAAGGTTGAGATAAAGGAATTTCTTTAATTATTAGGAAAGTTTGAGTCATATTGGATCACCTAAATTATTTATTTTTATTTTATTTTATTTTATTTTATTTTATTTTATTTTATTTTGCCATATTTTTAGTCATTTGTCACAGTTATTTTATTAAGAGTCTTAGCTAGGTAAGGAACCTTAAATCATACTTATCTCCTTCCTAATTTTTTTTCTTAACCTTTTGGAGTCACCTTAAGCTATTTTCCTTCAATTTTCTTGAGTTAGTTTTGAGTTTTATCTTAGAATCAACTTTTGGAGGAGGTGAGCTAAAAAAGGCAAGAAATGTAAGATTATTTTGAGAAAAAGCCAAGAAAATAGTGCATATACAAGGGAAAAGTGAAAATTATTTTTGAGTGATACACGTAAGGGAGTGAGTGTGAGATTCCAATTGAAAAAAAAAAAGAGCTTGTGATTTTTCAGATGTTGCAATATGGGCTTTAAAGATAAAAAAGTGGAGCCAAGTTTTGAAAGAAGAGCCTGAGAAACTGATAGTGCTTTCCTACTCCGAGCTTTCCAGCATATGGACCAATTTATTGCTAAATGTGATGAAAGGAAAAATAGGTGTCATACCTATGAGAATTATAAGGCAAAGAAAGATTGTGATAAAAATCAATTGGATTTTACTTCTCACAAATGCCGTGCTTATAGAGGAGATCATAGAGATTGTAGCCAAGATTCTAGGTCTCGAGAGTGTTACAATCAAGGTGGATATTATGAATGTGATTTAGGCAACATAAAAAAAAAAGATTCATTCTTTCCAAAAGAAAGAGGATCCAAAATCTAATTTGAAAAGAATCAAAATGGATATTCCTTCTTTCTAAAAGAAGGAGAATCTAGATTATGATCTAAGAAGAATCAAGGTGGAGGTTCCTTCTATCCAAAGGGAGGAAGATTCAAAAGAAGATTTCCAAATTTCTCTCCGAATAAATGCTAACCTAGAAGAAGAGGTGCAGATTCCTTATCTCCAAATGAATGAAGATCAATTTAAAATTAGGAGACAGTTGGAGATCGAAAAAGAAAAAGAGAGAGAGAAAGATTTTGAGAGAAAAAAAGAAAAAAGCAAAGAAGAGAAAAGAAGAAGGAGAAAAAGAAAAAGAATGAGAAAAAAATACTTTGAAAAGGAAAAAGAGAGTGAGATAGAAAAAGAAAGAGAAAAAGAAAAAGAGAGAGAGAGGGAAGAGGAGAGAGAAAAAGAAAAACATAAGGAAAAGGAAAAAGAAAAAAAAGAGTGAGCTAGAGAGTGAGGAAAATATAAAGAAAAAGAGTGAACAAAATATTGAGCAAAAAAAAGAGGAGAAGATTGAGCAAAAACGAGAGGATGAATTTAATGCT
>JAOSIP010000072.1:0-2047 GCA_030586815.1 Candidatus Phytoplasma planchoniae | reverse complement strand
CACAACTTATATTCTTCTTCATCTTCATCATGCCTAGAAGAAGAACATATGAGGAGGGTGAGACTTCATCCTTTGCCTGCCAAGGGGGAAGAGGAAGATATACCCCTCAACGGGAAAGTGATGACTATGAGGTGACCATCGACTGTGTGTATTCTACATGAGGGAAGCACGAAACAAATACCATCAAACCCTTTTAGATAGTAAGATCCTCTCAGGTAATATAGAGGACTTCATTGCTCTTGAAAGAAAAGGTATCTATTTACGTCTTTTTCTTGAATGATTAAACTTAGACAACTTTTGCAATCTTAATTCCAACTTCTACCCAAAACTCATGTGTACTTTTAATGCACATTTGGAGCTTCGTTGAGCTCTTTTTATATCAAATCTTAAAGCAAGGGAAGATGTATTATTGTAGACTCCACCTTATTGACAACTTTATTTAGTATTAGAATAGTCGATATTCAAATATGTCATCATTTCATACTGCCAAAAATATTCCTAGTTTTAGGGTGGAGAAAACATCATGTTATGTCTTTAACAATCTTAATCTTGAGAACTCAAGCAAGCCCCTTGTGAAAGCCCTAAATCTAAATAGTAGGTTGTTAGTTTATATTATTGCTCATATTTTACTGCCAAAGTTTGGATCTTACAATGAATTGTCCTTCCTTGAGTTTGAGGTGTTTTGGTTGCTACTAAAGGATATGGTGTTTAACCTACCTTTTCTTATTTTGCATTATATGAATAATATATGTGCGAAGTCTAATTTATTGTGTGGTATGATGCTCACCCATATTTTTAATCATTTTTCTATTGACATGATGATGAGGAATTTGATAGTGTTAGCAAATACATTATTCTTAACTTGTTATTGGTCATTAGGACGGGTTAGAAGTAGAGGATAGATCCTAACACTAATAAGAAGACATGAGTGAGGAAGGGGGATATATTGAAAGTGCAATCAAAATAACCAACTGATAGGCCTTCCATGGCTCAACTATATGAGATGATCAATTTATGAGGATTGCAGTGGATTAGGGGTTTGTGGACATTAGTTATGTAGTGTAAGGTATCATGAGGGATTTGAGATTCATGGAACAAAACATGGCAAACATGCAAGACCGCCTTGGTAAGATTGAGGTGAGTATTGAGGATGATAATGACGATGATGAGTAGTACTTGCCTCCTTTCATCTTTTCTTTTTGTTTATTTACTATTTCTTAAAGATAATTACTTTCACTTATGTTGGTGCACCATTTTTGGGTGCTCATGTTCATAATGGATGTGCAGATATTTTTGATTTCGTGTAACGTTTGTATTTTTAATTAAGTTATTGTAGAAACTAGTTAATTACTTTTGTTGATTTCATATCATTATTCAGTTGACCTTATACATCTTATGCTAGCATGTTACTATATATCTGTGCCATTTTTTCAAAATTAAACAAAATAAATGCCTTTTGTTTTTATTCAGCCAACCTAATAAATCTCATGGACAGTTGAATAAAAGCAGAGAGCTATTTTTTTAAAGTAATTTGTAGTTGATCGTTACTAGATATAGTTTACTGTCCATCTACCATATCTTACAAATTTTGTTCTTTACCTTTTTTTGGTTGATCCAAATATGTAATAGGTCAACTAAAAGAAGGCATAGAGTAAAATGTTTGGTTTCTGATTTAAAATAGCTGATTGAATAAATGTTGTTTTCAACATCTTGGTCTTTGCCTTCTTTTGATTTACCAAATAGAGAATAAGGTCCACTAAATGTATAACAGTTGATAGTACCATCGGATAGCTGATTTTATAAATTTTGAATTTTAGACATTTTGCTCTCTGCCATCTTTTGGTCAACCTAAACAACTACTATGTCAATTGAAATGAGGCAGAGAGAAAAAAATATAAATCCTTCCATGTAACAGTCTGCTAAAAAATAGAAAATAAAGCTCTAATGAATAAGATGTCCAATCAAGAATATGTTGATTTTATTTCTTATGAAATTAAACAGGTTTATAAATCTGTAAATATTGAATATGATTATTTTATTCGAACTA
>JAOSIP010000071.1:0-2059 GCA_030586815.1 Candidatus Phytoplasma planchoniae | reverse complement strand
GCATCAGCCCCTATACATCACCTTACGGTTTAGCAGAGACCTGTGTTTTTGATAAACAGTCGCTTGGGCCTATTCTCTGCGGCTTTTTGGAAAATTTGTGAAGGCACCTAGGTAATGGCTTAGAAGTTGAAGAAATTCTCTTTGGTGGAAAAAAATTATGGGAATGTGGTTCAAGGGAATGAGAAAAAAACAAAAATACATAACCTTTTGGAGGAGTCTTATCAATCTTAAATTATGCAGTTTAAAGAAATTAATAATGCCCGTGCAGAGATGCCACTAGTTAAATCAAAAGTCAAAATATTTGGAAACAGATGCAATGTCGCAAGTTATTTTATGGTTTGACACATTGTTTTTAAACTCGGCTCGGACTAGTCGGTTTGACTGATTCAACTAGGAACCGGTGCCCAAGCTATTTTGAGTTACCTATTTGACAAGGAAAACCCAAAATGGGTCAAAACTTGATTAAATGTAGCTGGTTTGTGACAAAATTAGTGGATCGGCTTAGTTTTATTAAACCTGTAGAGTTTTGTTTGTAATTTTTTTTAGCTTTTATTTTGATGAAACGACGATATTTTATCCTGAATTTTTACACTGTTCAATTTCTCTCGTCTTATTCCCAATTTGACAACGGATAGAGCCCTAGCTCTTTGTGACTATGTTTGTGTTTGTGGTAATGGGAGAATGGAGGGAATTTAGATCTTGTTGAAAGAGAAAGGAAGAGATTTTTCAGGAGTCGTGGCTAATCTAGAGAGTGGCGGTGTGCGTAAGGGAGACAGTGGAGAGTGGCGGTGTGTGTAAGGGAGAAGGCCATGGCGGTGGTGGAAGTTGCAGAAAGCCGGTGAGTGGAGGAGGTGGGCCCCACAAAGACAAACAAAGGTGATAGAGGGGAGTGTAGAGTACGGAACTCTAACGGGACATTCAAGCATGAGGTCACTGGGAATGGAAGAGAGAGGGATAGAGGGTTGGTAGTGGGGATGGAGGTTTTCCAGTGAAGATTTGGGGGAGACGCTATGACGATGGTGGCGGCGGTATTCTTGATGAGGATTGGGAAAACAGGATTTTATAGCCCATGAGAAGTTGCAAGAGAAGGGGAGAAAAAGAAAGCTACAATTCTTGCCAAAAAGTATGTATTTATATATTTATAAATTCTCTCTCCTTCTTTGGAAAGAAAGCATCAATTTATATATTTTATAAATATATAAAATATTTATATATTTATTTAAATTTTTTACCCATTTAACTAGTGACTTGTCGGTTGAACAAATGATTTAATGATCTAATCAAGTCGTTCACCGGTGAGTTTCAAAACTATAGTTTGACATCTATCATAACAATTTTCTTTTTCTTTTTTGGAAAAAAATAACAAATATTAATTACAAAAAAGACCCCAACAAGCTCACCAGTAAAAGGGTGATTGCTCTCTCTCTTCTCCATCACTCCTTCCTTTTCTTTCCATTTTCTCTCCCCTTTTTAGGGTTTGACCATTGTTAAAAAAATCACATTTGTTGCTGCCGTCGCCTAGCAATGTTACACTAAATTTTTGTCCATATTCAGTGTAGCATGCATGACAAATTTAATGTAGCGTTACTAGGTGGTGGCAATAGTAACGGTGTGTATTTTAGACATGGTTGAGATTGAGGTTGAGGCTCTAGAAAAAGGAGAGAGGAGAGGGGAAATAGAGAGATAGAGACGGTGGAGAGAAAATGAAAATTACTCTTTTGCCCATGAGTTTGGTTCTTATTTGAAATTTAAGATATTGTAATATTTTTTGTAATTAAAAGTTGTTACTAGTCATTCTTGATAATTTTATCATATTAAATTTTGTAAGTGTATTTTTTCATAAATTTATTAATATTTAGTGATTAATTGAAAATGGAAAAATATTCAGCAATGTTTTTTTCCGTTATGATTTAACAAAAACTGCACTCATTGAGTGACGGATATCACATTGTAATGAATCATAGATGGTTAGATATTTCATTGGTTGCCTATATGACTACTTTTAAATCTTAATCATATTTTATAATCATACATGAATATCTGACAACGGAATATGTAG
>JAOSIP010000070.1:0-2237 GCA_030586815.1 Candidatus Phytoplasma planchoniae | reverse complement strand
CAATAATTGTTGTACACGTCGTATTTTCAAATCAATACACAGCTTCAGACTCTGTAAACTGTGTGCTTTCACTATTTGAAACAAGTGAGGTCAATCATCATATTATCATTATGTACAGGAGAAAAAAACGCAAGAAACTCATTCTTTTGATGTAAAAGACTTTTTCGGAGTCCAGACTGGCAGCCTGTATCCTTCAACCTCCATCTTCAGGACCTGAAAAACAGTTGCCGGTAAAGGATGTAAGAATCAGGGAGTCAAGTGAATAGGTAGATGATTGTTTGGGATAGAGAAGGAGATGAAATGTCAAGGAAAAATTGAATCTTACACAGAATGCCAAGCCACTGAGTTAGTTGATTAAGACCATTTGGGAACTTTCACTAAATTTGCATCTCAAATTACTGAGCAGTTGGGAGGCCGTTTTAGGGACATAAGAAGCAGTATAAATGTATGTACAGCAAATTTTGCATCCAAACCGAAAAACCATCTGGTCATCTTCGGTGGGAAAGAGACTTGCAACTTCTTAGAAAACAGGAGTTTGGTGCCTGTCATCAGCAAAGCAATTATGAGAATCGGCAAGCATGGTGGTGCTGGGTAAATAATTTTAAATTTAAGGTTCAATTTGATCAGACTTGGGAAATAAAATCAAGTTTATCAACATTTTAAGTAGTAAACATTCAAACATGAAGGGCCAAGTACTGGAAATGGCTGTAGGTAGACGAGTTGCTAGTGTTAATCCAACTTTTCAGAAACCATGGGGTGGAAATTTTCGCAACTATGCAATGTTGGACTAAAAATGGTAGTTTGCAATAACATGTCTTGTACTTTAAAACAAGGAGATAATGTATTGATAGTTGCATGGAGATTTTCTTTCATGCTCAGTGGTTTCCCATTTCATTCACCCGTGCACAATTTCCTTTTCTAATTAAGCAAAAAAATACATTTGCTTTCCTTTTTGTGGGGTGAGATAAACTTACACTCATGCTGCTTTCCCTTAGAGTTTCCAGTGATTCAGCAAGCTCCACTTGTTTTGATGCTGTTGCAAATAGTGCCTACACAATGAAAGGGAAACAATTGACTTCACTAGCGAGTGAAAACTTGGGGAAACAGCAAGGGATCTTAGTACCATACAAAACCCTGAATATTAATAATAAAAGAAGCCATCTTACTTTCTTGGTCTTCTGCAAGTCATACTCTATGCATTTTATACGGTTCAGGGACTCAACTAGCATGTCCTCTTTCTCTGGAGGAATTCTAGTAGGCTTATTAAACAGCTCAGTTACCATTGATTCTAAATGTTGCAACCTTTGGCAGCACGGATAGAGTAAGTCTTTTTCTGTAGCCTGGGAGACACTTTGTTCTTGAGAAGTTGAATGTGCCACTTCAGTTTCGTGCTGCGTTTCTGTATCATTCCCAACAAAATATTTACCCAACTTTGGGATAAAAAAGAAAATGCATGTTAATATTCTGATTATGAATTTGACAACTGAGCTTGTCGTGAACTTATTCAGCAGCCTTCTTTGTGTATCATTAGTGATGATCTCATCTGCTGCAACAATCAAAAAATGAACGCATAAATGCTTTTGCATTTAACATGATAATTAAAATGATAGCAAGAAGCTGATTGAATTCACAATGTTTGGCAATGGAATAATTTTTTTTTCTCTTTTTAACTAATCATTTACATATGGATCCTCAAATGCCAACCTAAAGTTGTAAATTAAGTTTCAATTAGCCTAGGAATATACCAAGGAAGCTTAAGGGATCAAATCATACCACGTTGATCTCAATTTTGAAAGCTAGAAATATGGTTGACTTTCAATATTTAGGTCAACATTAAAAGCAAAAGAATCCACATCCAAACACTCCCCTAAAAATGATACACAACAAAATATATAACCATGCTATAAGACTACAATGCATTTGAGCCATATCACATCCATTTAAGTATTAATAAAGAATCATAAAGTATATTAAAGACACCAATGGACTTATCCAAACAGTTCTAATTTTTCTTTCATTAATTTTTATATGATTGTTTCATCATCAACTTTTCTTCCTAAACAGATGCATATAAATAAGTTTATATACTTCTTTCTCTTTCATGTTTTATTTAATGATAAAAGTAATTTTAAAATTTTGCAATATGCTTATTTAAATAGTTATTTTCAAACAGGTTTGAAAAATGTTATAGATAAAGCAATTATTGATAAAATGCATATGAATTTCAATTTTGATTC
>JAOSIP010000007.1:0-27725 GCA_030586815.1 Candidatus Phytoplasma planchoniae | reverse complement strand
TCTAGAATTGGAATATTTTAGAAGAACCTGACCACGGCGAAGGGTAATAACCTTTACATGGCGAAAGAGTTTCAATATCTGTAATCAGATATTAGGCGCCGGATGCTTGGAAACTTGCTTGTCCGGTGTTGTGGGGGGCTAATTTCGAATATGAAAGTAAAATTATCAATGCACACTTTCTAAACCGAGTTAATCTATCCTGATATTCATGCTCAAAATGTTCAATTCATTAAATTGGCTCATGCAGGTTTACAAAAAAAAATATCTAAAACTATCCAAAGTTTAAATAAACAGATTTTAGATTTAATAGTGAGTATAGAAGTAAATATAGATTATCCAGAATGGGCGCCCAAGAGGCCTAAATATCGAGTGATTTAACCAATCACTAGTGGGCGATAAACACTGAAAGGTTAAGAACGGTTCTTAAACGAAAGAATAAGGAATTAAAGCAGTTATTAAAAGCGGGGGCACGATGAAGTAGTTAGTCAAGAGGGCTCCGCTACCAAATGATTCTAAGGACAAGCCTGAAATGGCCTAAGAAAAAAAGAAGATGTAATAAGCTAATAACCTGTCTCGCAAACTACTGAAACCGAGCAGTCCAGAGCCTATCAATATTATATTCTGGTATTGGATAGTTTATCAACAACGAAAGAAAACCTGGAATCTCACCATTAGCAAAATGGTTACTTCCCCTAAGGAATCAAGGTTGATATTTAGAGTAACTGGGAGAATCCTAAAGGCAAAGTTATTAAATTAATCGATAATGAGATAAAAATCATTAGGCCCAAGGATAAAGCGACTTTTTAGTAGTCGAAGGAGTAAAACTTTATCTGGAAAAGATAAAGAGATCGCCCTTCCAGGACGAAGGTTAATGACCTTTATAGGGCGAAAGAAGTCAGTAATTTATTGCAACTAAGAAGTCATAAATTATGGCAAGCCGGATGCTTGGAAACTTGCTTGTCCGGTTTAGATGGGGGCTGTTTGTAATAGATAATCGAAAGAAATATAAATTTGATGATTGAAACGCAAATATTCTATCCATATATGATGATATACCGACTGTTACTAATAATGTTATTTTACCTCAAACTGAATTTTTAATTAATAAATTAACAAAAATTTTGGATAATTCTAGTAAAACTCGTTTTCTTAAAGAAGGTATTAAAACTTTAATTTTAGGTAAACCTAATGTAGGAAAATCTAGTCTTTTAAATAGTTTTTTAGGAGAAGAAAGAGCAATTGTTTCTGATATTCCGGGCACTACAAGAGATTTTTTGGATGTTTATGTGAATGTTAATGGTGTTAATTTGCGTTTAATTGATACAGCTGGTATTCATCATACTGAAGATTATTTAGAAAATTTAGGAGTTAATATTGCTAAAAAATTTATTAATGAATCTGAATTAATTTTATTATTGTTAGATATTAATAATATTTTGGAACCTGAAGATATAATTCTATTAAATATGACTAAAAATAAAAATAGAATTATTGTAGGAAGTAAATCAGATTTGCCAATTAAGATGAAATTATCATCTGAATTTAAATCGCAAATTGTTTTTGTTTCTAATCATACACAAGAAGGGATTGAAAATTTAAAAAAACAAATTGTAACAAAATTTAATTTGCAAAATATTCAAGAACAAAATTTTGATTATTTGTTTAATCTTCGACAAGTTAATCAACTTAAGCAAGCAGTTTTAGCTTTGGAAAATATTTTATCCGATGTAAAAAGGAATATGCCTATAGATATACATGTTATTCATTTAAAAGAAGCTTATCAATCTTTAGAAAGTATCTTAGGTAGTAATTTACAAGATGATTTAATTAATGAATTATTTTCTAAATTTTGTTTAGGTAAATAATTTTTATTATTTATATATTTTATTTTTTTAAAAATTTTTTTTAAGATAAAAAAATATTTTTTCTTTTATTATTTGATTTAACATTAATTTTTTGGAATATTTTTATCAAAATATAATTACATTTTTTAAAGGATTGGATATATGATATGATTAAAATTGAATATCAACAAAATCATCAAAAACAATTATTTCCTAATAATATTACTGTTAATAAGATTATCGCTTCTAATAATTTGGAATTTTTAAATAATTTTGAAAATTTACCAATAGCAGCTTATTTTAATAATAAGTTAATTACTTTAGATAAGCCTTTAACTGAAGATGGTTTGTTAAATATTATTACCATATCTGATAGTATATCTTGGTCTATTTTAAATAATAACAGCGCTTTAATTATGGCTAATGCTATTTTTCGTATTTATCCTAATTCATTATTAGTTAATAAGTCTATAAATCAAGAAAGATTTTATTGTGATATTGATCTAGTTAATAATATAATTTCGGAACGAGATTTTGAAATTATCGAAAAAACTATGATTAATATTATTCGAGAAAATTTACCTATTTCTGAAAAAGAATTATCTATTTCAGAGGTTCAAGATCTATTTAAATTTAATCATTATAAATTGCATTACTTGCAATCTATTCAACCTTCGCAAAAGTTATTTTTATATCAACGAGGTAATTTTTTAGATTTTTGTAAAGAAAGTGAATATTTTCCTAATATTAATATTAATCGTTATTTTAAAATTTTAAAAACATCTGGTGTTTATTGGCAAGGAAATTCTAAAAATAAAGTTTTAACTCGTATTTATGGAGTTTCTTTTTTTAGACAACGCGATTTAGCTAATTACTTAAAAACTTTAGAAGAAAGAAAAAAAAGAGATCATAAATTTATAAATAAAGAACAAAATTTTTTTATGTTTTCTTCATCTGTGGGAGCTGGTTTGCCCTTTTGGTTATCAAAAGGAGCAACTATTAGGCGTATTATCGAAAGATACATTGTCGATAAAGAAATATTATATGGCTATCAACATGTTTATACTCCAGTTGTTGCTAATGTTTCTTTATATAAAACATCTGGTCATTTAGAATTATATAAGGAAGATATGTTTCCGATTATGCAATTACAAGATGGTGAACAATTAATTTTACGACCTATGAATTGCCCTCATCATATGGAAATTTTTCGTCAAAAAATTCATAGTTATAAAGATTTACCTATAAAAATAGCTGAATTAGGTCTTTTACATCGTTACGAACTTTCTGGAGCTGTTTCAGGTTTAGAAAGAGTTCGAGTTATGTCGTTAAATGATGCTCATATTTTTATTACGCCAGAAAAAATTAAACAAGAATTTGTTGAAATTATTAATTTAATCGAAGAAGTTTATAAAGATTTTCGAATTAAAGATTATTATTTTAATTTGAGTACTCATGATCCTTCTAAAAAAGATAAATATTTTGATGATCCAAATATGTGGTTAAATTCTGAAAAAATTTTAAAAGATATTTTAAATGAATTAAAATTGCATTATAAAGAAAAAATTGGTGATGCTGCTTTTTATGGTCCTAAATTGGATGTGCAAGTATTAACGGCTTTAAATCATGAAGTAACTTTATCAACTATTCAATTAGATTTTTTATTACCTAAAAGATTTAATTTATCTTATATAGATCATAATAATCAAAATAAAACACCTGTAGTGATTCATAGGGCTATTACATCTACTATAGAAAGATTTGTTGCTTATTTGATAGAACAAAATAAAGGTTTTTTTCCTTTATGGATTGCACCTGTACAAGTTATCATTATTCCTATTAATAATATGTTGCATATCGATTATGTTAAAAAAATTCAAAAAGAAATGATACAACATAATTTAAGAGTTGAGGTTAATGATAAAGAATATACTTTTAATTATAAAATTCGTGCTGCTTATTTAGCAAAAATTCCTTTTCAAGTTATTATTGGTGAACGCGAAATACAAAATAATAATTTACATGTTCGCCAATATAATAATTCAGAAAAACGTAATATGTCTATGATAGATTTTGTAAAAATGTTGACAAATTTAATTAAAAATAAAAGTTAATTTTATTTTTTTGTACAAGTTATATTGAAAAAATATTATAAATTGCATTATAATTAATTCGTACTTTATTATGTGTTTATTTATTATTAATGCTTTAATTTATTTAAAAATTTATTATAATAATTATGTTAAGTTATTGCATACAAAAATATATATCATTTTGTTATTTTATAAATTTTTTTTGATGAATAATTATTAAAAGAAATTTATGTAGATATCAATAAAGTGATTTTATTTATGTAAAAGTGTAAGATTAAATAGTAAGATTGATTAAATTAATGTGAAAACTTAGCAAGAAGTTATTTGCGAAATTAATAAGTTGATGAAAATAATTAAAATTTTTAAATTATTAAAATTTTAATTTTAGCTATTTTTTGTATTTAATGAAATTTGATATCTTAGAATTTCTAGTAGTTTATAATTAATTTAATAATTAATGAATAATTATAGAGGGGTGTTACTTGCCTTTTGAAAAGTAGAGATTTATTTTAGAAATTTTAAGACATTAAATTGACTATATTATTAAAATAGTTATATTTATAATATTCATAATCTTTAACTTACTTTTTTGAAATAATTAAACTTGTTCATATTTAAAAGTGAGTTATTTTAAAAATTAAAAATGTTAATCCTTTTTAAAGATTTTATTAAGGAATAAATTTATGGAAATTATTATTTAGATTATTTTTGAGTGTAAGTTATTGAAACTATAATAAAGCATGAATTATAAATATTATCGTTGACTTGTTAATTTATCCTAATTATATGTAAAAAAATTTAAATTTGGATTGCTTAAGAATAAAAGGAGAAATTTATGACAAATTTTTTAATTCAACCCTTAAATGATTATGTTGTTTTGAAGCCAAAATTTCAAGATGAACGCACTTCTTCTGGACTTATTATTAGCACTAACCCTCGTAAAGAAGATTCTTTAGGTATTGTAATTAATTATGGCCCACAGGTAACTAATTTAAAGATTAATGATGTAGTGGTTTATAAAAATTATTCTGGAGAAAAATTACAATTACAAGAAGAAGAATATTTAATTGTTAAATCAGAAAATATTATTGCCAAAATGAGAACATCAGAAGAAGCTTAAATATTTTTGTTATCTACGAATAAAAATCAATAACCAGTGCTGTGAGATTAATTACAACAAAGACAAATCTAAAATTATTTCTGTCTGCGGAAAAAAAGTTTTTATTTTATATTGTTAAAGTAAATCACACTAATAGAATTTTAAGTAGCAAAACCAATTATCAATAACCTATTTAAAAGTCAAGATAAACAAATTTTGGTATTATGTAGAGAAATTATCATTGCGTTAAATGAGACGAATCAATCAATTCACGACAATTGCCCAATTTAAAAAATCAATAACTATAAGAATACAATTAACTAGTGGCACAATACCCAGTTAGTCCTTTAAAGAGGATAAAATGTCAAGACGGATGCTGGGCCGGGGTTTAGATGGGGGGCTATTTGTAATAGATCTCATAAAAACCCCCCATCCTAATATTGAAACGCAAATAATCTATCTATATATAATGTTTTCATTATTAATAAATTTTTATTTAATTTTTGTTATATTTAAAAATGGAACGATTTAATTTGTATAGAAAAGGAGTATTAAATGACTATGGCAAAACAAATTATTTATGGTGAAATAGCAAGAAAAAAAATTTTAAAAGGGATAGATTTATTAGCTAATACAGTTAAAATAACTTTAGGCCCTAAAGGTCAAAATGTTTTATTAGAGCAAAAATATGGTAGTCCGTTAATTATTAATGATGGTGTTACCATTACAAAGGAAATTAGTTTTAAAGATGCTTATCATAATGCTGGCTCTAAAGCTATATGTGAGATAGCTACTCGAACTAATGATGCTTCTGGAGACGGTACAACTACAGCTGTTTTATTAGGTCAGAGTATGATTCGTAAAGGTTTTGAAGCTCTTGATACAGGCGGTTTTAAAGGTGTTCTTTTGAAACAAGGAATTTTAGAAGCTTCTCGTGTGGTAGCTCAGCAACTTTTAGCTAAATCTCGTTCTGTTAATACCCAAGAAGAGATTGAAAATGTTGCTACTATTTCATCTGGTAGTGCGGAAACAGGAAAAATTGTAGCTGCTGCTATTGAAAAAGTAGGTAAAACAGGAGTTGTTAATGTAGATGAATCTAAGAGTTTTGAAACTGTATTGGATGTTGTTGAAGGTATGCAATTTGATAAAGGTTACGTTTCGCCTTATTTCGTCGTGAATAAAAAAGATTCTTTAATAGAATTAGAACAGGCTGCAATTTTTATTACTGATCATAAGATTAATAGTATATTTGAAATTAATCGTATTTTAGAATATTCATTAAGTAATAGAGTTCCTTTGTTGATTATTGCAGAATCTTTTGATAATGAAATGGTAAGTATTTTAGTTGCTAATAAAAAAGGTAATTATTTAAATGCAGTCGCAGTGGAAGCTCCAAGTTTTGGTGATCATCAAAAAGATTTATTACAAGATATGGCTATTTTAACTCAGGCTACTTTTATTTCTAAAGATTTAAATATGAAATTAAAAGATGTAGATGAAAAATTTTTAGGTAAAGTTAATAAAGTTATTATTAAAAAAGGTAGTACTACTTTGGTAGTTGATAATAAAATTTCTGCTTTAGAATCACGTATTCAAGAGATTAAGTCTCAAATCGCGAATATTAAATCTATGAAGGATTTTAATCAACACGATTTAAATAATTTGACTAATAGATTAGCTAAATTAACTGGTGGTATCGGAATTATTCATGTAGGAGCGACTACTGAAACAGAATTAAAAGAAAAAAAATTGCGTATCGAAGACGCTTTAAATGCAACTAAAGCCGCTATTGAACAAGGTATTGTTCCTGGAGGAGGAAAAGCATTAGTAGAAATTTATAAAACTGCTTTAAGTCAGTTAAATTCTACCAATGAAAGTGTTCGTAAGGGTTATAGTATTGTTTTAGAAAGTTTGTTAGAACCTACTAAACAAATTGCTACTAATGCAGGATTTGATGCTTCTATGATTATTCAAAAACAATTAGAACAAAAAGAAAATTTCGGTTTTAATGCTGAAATTGGTCAATTTGTAGATTTAGTAAAAGATGGTATTATGGATCCTACGGCAGTTACTAGACAAGCTGTTTTAAATGCTGCTTCTATTGCATCTGTAATGGTAACTACTGGAGCTGCTGTGGTTGAAGAAGAAGTATTAGAAAAAAAATATCAAAATATCGATAGTATGAATAATGATTTACTTTAATATTTAAATAAATTAATTTATATTTCTTTAAAAATTAATTCATTTACATCAAAAAAACTTATTTGTTTTTTTGTAATATGAATTAATTTTTTTTTATATAAAAATATCAAAAAAATGTTAGAATTTTTATTGATATTAAAACAAATGAATAAAAAGATTATTAAAAATCTAAATTTTTTTGATTTTTATTCAATTAAGAAGGTATAAAATCAGTTTTATGAAATTAATTTTTAAGTATATTATGCGTTATAAAATGATACTTTTTTTAAATGTTGTGGCAGTTTTGTTTATAGCGAGTGGTGAAATTGGAATTCCTTTAATTATAGGTCGTTATGTTATTGATAATCCTGTTTCTTCGCAAAATTTTTTATTTATTACTTTTACTTTATTATTATTGGTTTTATGCGCTATTATTGGTAATTTAATTATTAATTTTTGTTCTGCGAAAACAGCATCTTTAGTTTTTAAAGATTTGAATACAGATATTTTTGAAAAAATTCAAACATTTTCAATTATAGAAATGAAAAAACTCGGTGTTCCTTTGTTAATGAATTGTAGTATTACTTGTGCCGGCCAAATTGTTAATTTTATGGCTAGCCTTTATAGAGCTTTAATTGTAGCTCCTATTATGTTAATTATTAGTTTGATTTTGATCAATCGTATTTATATGGTGTTTTCATATATTGTTTTGGCTATTATACCGTTTTTAGTTATTATTTTTGTTTGTATTATTTTTAAAAATTATTTTTTATCTACCAAAAAACAAAAAGTTTTAGAACAAATAAATTCAAAATTACGTGAAAATTTAACTGGTATTAAAGTTATTAAAACTTTAAATACAGAAAATTATGAATTTTCTAAATTTAATGCCATAAATTCTAAATATGCTTTTTTAAATATTAATTTATTTAATTCAATTTTTTCAATGGAACCTTTATTTTATTTATTATTAAATATTTCTATTATTTTTACTACTGGATTTGGTGCTTACATTTTAAAAGTAGGTATACCAGTTGATTTTCATTTAGGTGGTCTCTATAATTGTATTAACTTGCAATATCATATACTTTATTCGATTTTAAATTTTTTATTATTATTCACTATGTTTCCTAAAGCTTTAGTATCAGTAAGAAAAATAGAATATTTATTAAATACTAAATCTGAAATTAAAAATAATTTACAATATAATTTTGATTTATCTAAGCCTATTATAAGTTTGGAGTTTAAAAATGTTGATTTCAGATATGATCAAAATGATAAACTGATTTTATCAGATATTAATTTTAAAGTTCATTCTTCAGAATTAATTGCTTTGGTTGGTTCTACGGGTTCTGGAAAAAGCACTTTAATTAATTTGATTCCTAGGTTGATAGATCCTACTAAAGGTTGTTTGTTAATTAATGGAGTAGATATTAAATTATATAATTTGACTTCTTTAAGGGATAAGATTGGTGTAGTTTCTCAAAAAAATATTTTATTTAAAGGTACTATTTTAAGTAATTTAGCTTTTGGAAAATCTAATGTAGATTCTGAAGAAATTTTGGAATTTGCTAAAATAGCTCAATCTTATGATTTCATTAATAAAACTAAAGGAAAATTACAAGAACCAGTTAGTGAATTAGGTTCTAATTTTTCTGGAGGGCAAAAACAAAGATTAGCTATTACTAAAGTTTTATTAAAAAAACCCGATATCTATATTTTTGATGACTCTTTTTCTGCTTTAGATTATCAAACTGATTTAACTATTCGTCAAAATTTAAGTTATTTAAGAAAAGATTCTATTATTATTATAGTAGCTCAGAGATTGAGTTCTATTTTGAATGCTGATAAAATTATTGTTTTAGATGATGGTAAAATTATTAATATCGGTAAGCATGAGGAGTTAATGCATAGGTGTCAAATTTATAAAAATATTGCATTTTCGCAAAAAATAAAAGAGGTTCTAAATTGAAAAAAATATTTTATTTTTTAAAACCTTTTCGTAAAGAAATTTTTATTAGCATTTTTTTGATTTTTTTAGTGGCTGCTATAGACGCTTTTATTGTGATTTTTGAAGGTAATGTTATTATTAATTTTATTCAAAATAATTTTAAGAATAATTCGAAAATTATCTACAAAGATAATATTATTCTTGATTTTCTTCGTAAATATTTTCTAAGCAATTTTAAAAATATATCGGAATATATGGGTTATATTTTTCTTTTATTATCTATTAATTTGTTATTATATATTTTGTGTATCATAGCTAGATTTATTTATAATAAATTAATTATTGTAATTATTCATAAATCTGTTCAAAATATTAGACAACGTGTTTATCAAAAGATGTTAAAATTACCTATATCATATTTCGAAAATAACACTATAGGTAATATTATGAGTATTGCGATTAATGATTTGGAGACAGTTTCTAATGGTTTACAACAATCTTGTGTAGCTTTTGTTCTTTCTTGTTTTAGTATTTTGATGATTATTTTTATTATGTTTTGGGCAAATGCAAGATTTGCTTTATTAATTTGTTTAATGATACCGAGTTCTTTATTTGTGATTTGGTTAATTAATAAAAAAGCTCGTTCAGTTTTTATTCAAAGATTTGAAAAAACAGGAGAATATTTTGGTTTTTTACAAGAAAAATATACCGGACATAAAGAGATTATTTTATATAATCAACAAGTAAATAATATTAATGATTTTCAAAATTTAAACAAACAATTATCTTCTACTATTTTTAAATCTAATTGGATTTCTGGATTAGTTATGCCTATTATTAATAGTTTTACTTATATTGTGATGACTTTTATTGTTATATTAGGTTATTTTTTGTTAAATTATCAAGATACGAAAATACCATATTTATTATTTAAATTGGGATTTGGTACTATTCAATTAGGAATGTTTCAATCATTTATGAAATATATTTGGCGTTTAGGAGATCCATTAAGAGATTTAAGTCAGATGTTTGTCATTTTACAATCTACTTCTTCTGCTGCTAATCGTGTTTTTACTTTTTTATCCGAAAGTGAAGAATTAGATGTAAAAAATGATTTAACTATTCCTTATTATGTAGAGGGTTTTGTTAAGTTTTCGCATGTTAATTTTCAATATCATATTGATCAACCTATTCTTAAGGATGTTAGTTTTGAGATTAAAAAAGATCAAATGGTCGCTATTGTTGGCCCTACAGGGTCTGGCAAAACTAGTTTAGTTAATTTATTGGTTCGTTTTTATGATTTAACTTCTGGAAAGATTACAATTGATGGAATAGATATTTCTACTATTAAAAAAAGTGATTTACGTAAAATTATTGGTATAGTTGTTCAAGATTCATGGTTGTTTCGTGGTACTATTATGGATAATATTTGTTATGGTAATTTTAATGCTACAGAAGAACAGGTAGTGCAAGCCGCTAAACAAGTTAATGTTCATGATTTTATCATGACTAAACCAGATGGTTATCATACTATGATTAACGAAGAATTAGATAATATTTCCCAAGGAGAAAAACAATTAATTACTATCGCTAGAACTTTTTTAAATAATCCTTCTATAGTTATTTTAGATGAAGCTACTGCTTCTGTTGATACTCGAATAGAAATTCTTTTTCAACAATCTATGCAAAAATTATTGAAAAATAAAACTTCTTTTGTGATTGCTCATCGTTTATCTACTATTATAAATGCAGATGTTATTTTAGTTTTGCAAGATGGTTTGTTAGTTGAGAAAGGCAGTCATCAAGAATTACTTGCTAAACAAGGTTTTTATTATAATTTATATAATAGTCAATTTAAATAAAAATTAATTTTATTTGATATATATAGATATATTAAATTCTAAGATCTTATTTTTTTCAAGTTTATTTTTAAGATTATTTGAGTTATAATATTATTGGGTAATTTGTTTTTTTGATAATGAAAGATAGAAGACCCCAAAATTTAAATTAAAAAAAGTATACTTTATTAAAATTAAGAATTTGAAAAAAATGAAAATTTAAAAAACTTGAAAATTTATGAAATAAAATTTTAAATAATATAAAAATTTAATTTATTGTAATTATTTTATTTGAATGCAGTAAATGTTATAAAAAAATTAAATTAATGAATAAGGGGTTAACTATATTTGAAAAAACCATTAAATTTTAATAAAAAATTTATAGGTTTGTCTCTTTTGATATTTTCTGTTTTAATAGTCCCTTTGATCATGTTTTGTTCCGGTGTTTTTGAAAGTTCATATGAAGTTGATTCATCAGAAGATATAAACTTAGAAGGTGAATCTATTTTGGATTATCCAGAATTAACACAATCACAGGATAAGGTGCGCAAGTTCGGGCGTTTAATTTAGGAGATTATGGTCCTCCTAGCATAGGGATAGCATGCTAAGCCGTTGAATTTACCTGAGAATGAAAATTCATTAAGGGAAAATAGCATATTCAAGAAGCATGATTATTTTTGATATAATGTAAATATTTAAAAATTATATGCAAGGCGAAGTTAAAATAAGCATGAAGTTTTTCTTAAATTAAAGCTATAAATTAAATAAATCAGCAAAATATGTTTATTCTTAAAAAATATTTTAAAAATTTTTGGAATTAATTATTTTTTGTTAATGATATATTTAGCGCGTTAATTGTATTATCTTTATCTTACAATTAAGTTCTATCCGTGAAAAAGTATGATTTATTTTAAAACGTATTTTTTTAACGTTTTTCGTATATTTTTACAAATATAAAAATATAATAAGATGATTTATTTAAAGCCATGCGATCTTTAACACTTACCAATAATTAAATAGCTACCTTGGATAAGTTTCTTATAAAAATGTAATTAAGATTTTTTACAAATATCTTTTAATAAGGTATTTATTAATTTAGATTTGAGCATTTATGCCCAATCATTTTTATTCATCTTAAGATATTTTATAAATGCTTACAGAGTTTTTGGGCGCAAAAGATGCGCATAATTCCGCTATTTAACGTATAGCCTGGAGTGATAATCTCTAGAGGTCACGTAAACACTGTAAGGTGGGCTTGATTAATTATCTCGAAAGAGTAATTAATAACAGCAAAAGCACGCAAGCGCGATGAGACGAAATATCTAGTCAATAAGTTGGCGCCAGACCAGAAGTTAAGGAGAAGGTGAAAATCCCTAAGCGGTTAAGTAGCGTGGTAATCATTAAACATTCTGGTAAGATATTGACACCAGGATTAGGAAAGATATATGATGTCAAAAAATTGCATCATTTATATTATCAATATGGTTAAAAAAATAACCCTTTCCTACACTAATTTCATTAAAATATTTTTATTAATATTTTTATGAATGCTCCAGTTGGCAACAATTGTAAACTGCACCTAACACTTCTCGTAGAATTATGTCGTAACTTTGATCTCCCTAAAAGCACCACAAAAAGGTTAAAACTAACAGCTGTTAGGCTCAAGGGAAAAGCGAAACTTAGAGTAGTCGTCAGTTTAATTCTAGAATTGGAATATTTTAGAAGAACCTGACCACGGCGAAGGGTAATAACCTTTACATGGTGAAAGAGTTTCAATATCTTTGACATTCTTAAATAATTTCCTCTAATGATGTAGATTATAAATACTACTAAATATTTTATATTTATTTATCAAAAATAAATTGCAATTTAAAGGAATTTTAATAATTATTTCTAATATAGTTTTATAGTTTTAAAAAAATAAACTCTAAAAAACCAATATAAACGAGAGTTAATCAATATAACATAATAATATTTATGGTTACAATTGATAATAAAAATTATCATATATTATTAAAAAAATTGATAAATCCATTAAATAATAATTTGTTAATTTGTAATAATTTACCGTAAAGTAATGTAATTATTTTTATTCTAAATGGTGTGTCACTAATGTTTCTTTTTTTAGGTTATCTCGATTATTAAAGCTAGAATGATTTAATCAAAAAATGAATTCATTACTAACGCTTGTTTATGAAGAAAAATTCACCGAATGGAATTTTGGTTTCTGATTTTATGAGTCTAGTTATTATTTTTAAAAATAATTAAATAAAAATTTCAAAAGATTCATATTATATATAAAATTTATATTTAATATTATTTTTTTTGATATATATCAATTAATAATGATTTATGAAAATATTAAAAAGATTAGTAATACTTGAAAAGTTAGAACTCTCAGAATTACTAAAAAACCACCAAACTTATTCGAGAAATCTACAAATAATATTTTAATCATTTATTTATAAATAATTTATTGTTAAATGGAGAAGTTAGAAGTTTTATTATATTAACGATTGCTATAAAATTCTATATTGTGGATATTATTAATTAATAATCTTTTTTAATAAATAAATTTTTTTTGATTTATAAAAAAATAAAAGATCTGCGAATGTCATAAAATAAATAAGTAATAATTTATTTAAGTTAGCAATAACAAAGATATTAGGCGCCAGATGCTTGGAAACTTGCTTGTCTGGTTCTTTGAGGGGCTAATTTCGAATATGAAAGCGGGTATCTCGCTTTCCAAAACCGATTTAATCTATCTCGATATAGTACTCGTAGGGGTCATGTCCTACCAAGGCGCAGGTAATGCCTGTTACACAAGGGGAAGAAAAACAGAGTAAAATACATATAATAATGTATAATTTAACTCGGAAAGCCGTATGCATAGGAATATGCCCGTGCGGTTTGGGTGAGGGTTTAACATAAATTTATATAAATATTTATGTAAATGAACTTATGTTATTTCTATTCACATGAACAAGATGAATATAATGTTAATTTCGATAATTCTTTAGAATATATTTCAACTTCAACACCATCTAGTTCTGATTCTTTATATAACACAAACATTAATAATCAAAAAACTGATAAAATAGATGATAAAAAATTAGATTCACCTACTACTACATTAAATAAAACAATTAATTTGTTAGGTAATATAGCTGGAAATGTCGCTGATAAGGGTCTTAATAAAGTAGGTGATTATATTGATAAAAAGATAAATCAATATTATGATGGTAAAAGCCAAAGCGTTAAACCTTTAGAACATGTAACATCTGATACTTTAAAATCTTCAGAGCAAGGTCAGTCAAATGTAGGCTATGCAAAACCTGATACTTTAAAATCTTCAGGGCAAGGTCAGTCAAATAGAGAACGTGTAGTATTTAATTCTCCGAAATCTCCTGGACGATTTGTATATTCAAAAAACCAAAAAACAAGATATATCTATAATCAAAATCAGAATTCGAATTCCATAGAGCATAAGGAAAAAACCGAAAAAAAGCCATAAATAAATTGCAAAAACAAGATAATGATATTTTAGAATTAAAAAATACTTATTATGACGAAATATCTTCTATCATCACAAATGAAGATTTGTTAACATCAATAGATTCTGAATACGAAGATAACGAAAAATTTTCTGTAATTTCCGATAGTTTGATGGAAAAAGATTTAGATTACGGTGAAAAATATCTTAATAAAAAATCTTCTACAAATGCTAATACTAAAATAATTAAAGATATTCCTCGATCTAAAAAAATATCGTCATCTGTGTTTTTAAAAACTATTATAGCTTCTTCGTTTGTTTTAATACGCACAACTTTTTATAAAATTGTTTTTGCTTTCAGATAATGTTTTTGACAATTATATTAATATGCTTTTTTTATTAAAATTATTTATTAAAATTATAAATTTCTTGATTTTTTAGTCAAATATATTATATATATAAATATTGTAATTATTATTAATTTTGTTACTAACTCATTTAATTTAACATAAAATAATTTAAATCTTAATATAAAAATATATGGGATGTAATGTATGTAATTTTAGTATTGTATGTATTATTTTAATAATTAAATGTGGTTTTTTATAAATTATAATTATAATAAGCAAATTAATTAAAAATTAATTTGTTTATTTTTTTTGTTTTTTAAAAAAAATTATTAGATGTAGAGTATTTCAAAAAAATTTAATTATAAAAAAATATTTTGTTTTTTATCATAATTTAATAAATTAAGTTTAAATGATATTTAAAACAAACAATTACAACGGAAGGCATAAATTTATTATTATGTTAGGAACATCAACAAAATGGTTCCTTGCTTTGTTTATTTACTTACCCTTAATTATTGTCATTTTAGGATTATTGTATTATTTAATTTTTTATTATCAACAAAAAATTAAAAGAATTATACAAACAACAAAAAAAAATGCTCAAGAAAAAATTTCTAACGCCCAAACAATAGCTCAAGAAATGATTTCGAAAGCTAAACAAGAAATCCATATTTTAAAAAAAGAAGTGGAAGAAGATTTGAATTTAAGAAGACGTATAATTGTTAATTTAGAAGAACAGATTATTCATAAAGAGGAATTATTAAATTCTCGTACTAGATATTTAAACGATAAAGAAGAATTGTTATATATGAAAGAACAAAAAATTAATATTTCTCAAACACAAATTGAACAAATGCAAAATAAAGTTCAAAATCTCATTATAAAACAACAAAATGAATTAGAAAACATTGCTTCTTTAACTAAGGAACAGGCTAAAAAAATTATTATGGATGAAATTCGCCAAAATTCTCAACAAGAAATTATGAGTTATATAAAATCTCAAGAAGAAGAATGTAAATTTCAAGTTAAAAAGAAAGCTAATGTTTTGTTAGTTTCGGCTATGCAACAATTATCTCGTAAAATCTCTTCTGAAAATAATGTGGATATAGTTTATTTAGATAATAACGAATTAAAGGGGAGAATTATTGGAAAAGAAGGACGAAATATCAGAACTTTTCAAATTATAACAGGAGTAGATTTAATTATAGATGATATACCGAATACTGTTATATTAAGTTCTTTTGATTCTAAAAGACGTGAAATAGCACGTCGAACTTTAGAATTTTTAATTTTAGATGGACGTATTACACCTGTTAGTATAGAGCAAACTTTTACCAAGGTTCAAGATGAACTCGATAATTTTATTCAAGATATAGGTGAAGAAGCTGTTTTAGAAGCTAAAATAGGGTTTTTAAATGAAGAATTAATAAAATTATTAGGTTCTTTGCATTTTCGTACTAGTCATGGTCAAAATGTTTTACAACATTCTTTAGAAGTATCTTTTTTAGCAGGTAAATTAGCTGCAGAAATAGGAGAAAATGAATTATTAGCTCGTAGAGCAGGTTTATTGCATGATATTGGAAAATCTTTAGATTATCAATTAGAAGGAAGTCATGTAAAAATAGGTTTAGATATTGTTATGAAACATAAAGAACCTTTAGAAGTAATAGATGCTGTAGCATCTCATCATGAAGATCAAAAACCTAGTAGTATTATTGCTGTTTTGGTGGCTATTGCAGATGCCATTAGCGCTTCTAGACCGGGCGCTCGCCGTGATTCATTAGATAATTATATTAAAAGAATTACTCAATTAGAAGAAATCGCTAATCAAATTCCCGGTGTAGAAAAATCTTATGCTATTAAGTCTGGTCGAGAAATAAGAGTTATTGTGGATCCTAAACAAATTGATGATTTAGCAATTTTTACAGTAATTCAAACAATTAAAGATCAAATTATGAAAAATATTAGATATAATGGTAGTATTAAAATAACTGTTATTAGAGAAGTTCGTTTGACCGAAATTTCAAATTTAAGCATTAGTTAATTTTAATACAAAGGTAGTATCATTATGAATATTCTTTTTATTGGAGATATTTGCGGTTCCATAGGAATTAATTATTTAATTGAAAAAATTAATTTTTTAAAACAACGTTATAAAATTAATATTGTTGTCGCGAACGCAGAAAATGCTGCAGAAGGACAAGGATTAGATTTTCAAAGTTTTTATAATTTAAAAATTTCAGGTGTGAATATGATTACTATGGGAAATCATACTTGGAAAAATCATGATTTAAAGTCATTTATAGAGCATACTAATATTATAAGACCGTTAAACGATGATAGTTTACATATAGGTTATGGTCATAAAATTATCGAGTATAAAGATAAAAAACTTTTAATTATGAACGCTTTGGGTCGGGTTTTTATGAATAATAAATTTTTATCTTGTCCTTTTAAAAAAGTAGAAAATGTTTTAAAAGTTTATAAAAATCAATATCATTATGCTTTATTAGATTTTCATGCTCAGGCGACTAGCGAAAAACTAGCTTTAGCGAATTATTTTGATGGAAGAATTAATGCTATTGTTGGTACTCATACTCATGTTCAAACAAATGATGAAAGAATTTTGCCTAAAAAAACTCTTTATATTTCAGATGTAGGTATGACAGGTCCTTTGGATGGTATAATAGGTCAAGATAAAAATATTATTATTAATAATTTTTTAAATAATAATCATAAATTAAAACATAAAATTGCTAAAGGCAAAAGACAATTAAATGGAGTGGTTTTGACATTAGGTAAAAAACAAAAAATTATGAAAATTAAATATCATGAATAATAAAATGCAAAAAAAAATTATAATTATTGTAGGTCCAACTGCTTCAGGAAAAACTTCTCTTTCTTTGAAATTAGCTAATTTTTTTTGTGGAGAAATTATTAATGCTGATTCAGTTCAAATGTATAAAGAATTTGATATTGGCTCTTCCAAAATTTCGCTTAAAGATACTCATATCCCTCATCATTTTTTGGATATTATTAATCCTGGAGAACAATATAATATTTTTTACTTCCAAAAGGATGTAAGAAATAAAATTATGAATATTAAAATTCCTTTTATTGTGGGCGGCAGTGGTCTTTATATTAAAGCAGCTTTATTTGATTATGAATTAAATATTTCTAAAAATTATGAAAATCAATCTTATAAAAATGTAACTATCGAGCATATGTTAACTTTTCTTTTTGAAAAAGATCCGAATTTAGTTTTAGATATTAAAAACTCTCGTCGAATTATTAGTGCTTATCGTCAAGCAATTTGTAATAGTTTAAGATCTCAAAAAAATGGTTCAAACAGGCCATTATTTGATATTTTGACTATTTATTTGAATATAGAAACTCAATTTTTAAAACCGCGTGTTATATTAAGATTAGAACAAATGTTAAAACAAGGTTTTGTTCAAGAAGTTAAATATTTAATTAATAAATATCCTAATGCTAATTTTAATATTATTGGTTATCGAGAGATTAAAAAGTTTTTGGAAAAGAAAATTTCTTTTCAACAAACTTATGATTTAATCATTACTAAAACTCTTAAATATGCTAAAAGACAAAAAACTTGGTTTATGAATCAAATGTTATCTTTGGTACAATTAGAAGCTTTGGATCCTCAATTAGAAACGAAATCTATTGATATAATTAAAAATTTTTTGAAAAAAGGTAAATTAAATGATTAATACAAATGATTTTAAAACAGGAATGACTATTAAATTAAAAAATAATATTTATCAAATAATTGATTTTCTTCATGTTAAACCTGGTAAGGGTTCTGCTTTTGTTAGAAGTAAATTAAAAAATTTAAAAACAGGTAGTATTATTGAATATACTTTTAATTCAGGTATTAAAATTGAAACAGCTTTAGTAAATAAATTGAAATTAAAATTTTCTTATATACAAAACGGAATATATGTTTTTTTTAACGAAAATACTTATGAACAAATTGAAATTGCTGAATCAGATGTTAAAAATATTAAAAAATATTTAGCTGAAAATGTTATGGTTGAATTTCTTTTTTGTGATCAAAATAATATCTTAGGAACAATTTTACCAGATAAAATAGTTTTAAAAGTGCATCAAACAGATCCTGTTATTTCCGGAGACAATAATCGTAAAAGCAATACTGCTTATAAAGAAGCTGTTTTAGAAACAGGTTTAATTATAAAAGTTCCTGTGTTTATCGAAACAGGAGAAAAGATTATTATTAATACCTCTAATGATTTTTATGTTTCTCGTTATAACGAAAAATAAATTTAAATTACTTAAAAATTTTTTTATGTTTAAGAATTTTATTTTAATTAAAATATTGTTTATATTAAGGAGTTTCTTTTATTTCTATGAATTTTAAAGTAGCTATTGATGGTCCAGCTGGAGCTGGTAAAAGTACTGTTAGTCAATTATTAGCTAATAAATTAAAATGGTTTTATTTAAATACTGGATTGTTATTTCGTATAATTACTTTTTATACATTAAAAAGTGAAATTAATTATAATAATGATAATTTGGCTTTTAATGAATTAGAAAAATTATTACGAAATTTAAATATTAGGTTAACAAATAATGGTTTTTATTTAAATAATGAATATTTTTCTGTTAATTTAAACGATTTTTATATTGAAAGTAAAGTTTCAAATATTTCTTCTTTGTTACCTGTTAGAAATAAAATTTTAATATTACAACATCAAATAATGCGTGAACATGATTATATTATTATGGATGGACGGGATATCGGTACCGTTGTTATGCCCGATGCTAATTTAAAAATTTTTTTAACTGCTAGTATAAAGCAACGAGCTTTAAGAAAACAAAAAGATTTACAAATTAAAAATAAAGATTTTATAAATTTATTTGAGATAATGAAAAAAATTAAATTACGAGATTTAAAAGATGAAAAACGCTCTATTGCTCCTTTAAAAAAAGCAGCAGATGCTATTTTAATAGATAGTACTAATTTGTCTATCGAAGAAACAGTGAATGCAATAGAGAATTTAATTAAAAGGGAAATATCGGTTAAAACATGTTTAAAGTAGCTATTGTAGGTCGTCCTAATGTAGGTAAATCTAGTTTATTTAATCGTCTTTTAAGGCAAAGATTAGCTATAGTGGATTCGGAAGCTGGCACTACTAAAGATCGTATTTATGCTGATACTCAATGGTTAAATCAAAATTTTATCATTATTGACACAGGTGGTATTAGTTTTAGCGATTTACCTTTTCAGGAAAAAATTCAATATCAAACTCAAATAGCTATTCAAGAAGCAGATGTAATTGTATTTGTAACAGATATTCGAGATGGAATTACTCAAAATGATTTGTTAATAGCAAAACTTTTATATTCGAAAATTTCAAAAGTAATATTGGCAGTTAATAAAATGGATAATGTTAATTTATTATCGGAAACTTATGATTTTTATAGTTTAGGTTTTAATGAAATTTTAGGTATTAGCGTTCTTCATGGTATCGGTATAGGGATACTTTTGGATAGTATTATTTCTAAACGTCCATTAGAGCAAATTCCTAATAACATTAAAACTGAAGATATGGTTAAGTTTTGTGTGATTGGAAAATCTAATGTTGGTAAATCTACTTTTATAAATGCTTTATTATCCGAAGAAAGAATGATTGTTTCTAGTATTCCTGGCACTACTACAGATATAGTTGATAATATATTTGAATATAATAAACGTTTTTATCGTATTGTTGACACAGCAGGTTTAAAAAAAAGAGGACAAATAAAAGCTGGTAAAGAAAAATACAGTTTTTTAAGAACTTCTATGGCTATATTAGAAAGCGATATTGTTTGTTTTATGATGGATTCGAGTCAAAAAATTAGTGATCAAGATAAAAATATCGCTGCTATGATTTTTAAAGCAAATAAACCTTGTATTATTATCGCTAACAAATGGGATTTAATTTTAAAAACAGATCAGGTTTATGATATATTTAAAATTAATATAAGAAATGAATTAAAATTTCTCGATTATATGCCATTAATTAATATTTCTGCTTTGCAAAAATATAATTTAGATGAATTTATAAAAATTTTAGATAAGATTTTTGTCAATTATAAAAGTAATTTTACAGATCATGTTTTGAATGATATTTTGTATAAAGCTATTCAATTAAATCCACCTCACATTTTTCAACAAGGTAAAGCTCGTTTTTATTATTTAAAACAAATTTTTAATAAACCGCCTACTTTTGTTTGTTTGGTTAATGAACCGAAATTTATTCATTTTTCTTATGAGAGATTTTTGAAAAATCAATTGAGATTAAATTTAGAATTACAAGGGTTACCTATTAAAATCATTTTCAAAAGAAAAAGTGAGCGTATATGAAGGAAAAAATTACTATTATAGGTGGTGGAGCTTGGGGAACTACTTTAGCTCAAGTTTTATCAGATAATGGCCATTGGGTTTTAGTATATGATAATAATATTGAATATGTAAATTGTATTAAACAACATAAACACCCTGTTTTTATTAAAACTTTAAATCAAAAAATTCAAGCTACTTATATTTTATCTGAAGCTTTATTATATTCTGATTTAATAATTTTATCTATACCTGCGCAAAAAATAAGATTATTGTTACGAGAAATCAATGTTATTTTGAAACAACAATCAAAAAATTTTATTAATGTTTCTAAAGGTATAGAAGTGGAAAGTTATAAGACTATTCAAGAAATTATTAAAGAAGAATTGGATTCATTTAAAATTGGTAATTATGGTTGTCTTATGGGGCCATCTCATGCTGAAGAAGTTATTAAAGGATATTTAACTTTTTTAGTATCTGCTTCTTCTGATTTACAATTCGCTAAATTGATAAACCGTATTTTTACTAATAAAAATTATTTAAAAGTTTTTGTGTCTAATGATGTTTATGGTTGTGAGATATGTAGTGCTTTTAAAAATGTTTTGTCTTTAATCAGTGGTATTTTAGATAGGAATAATTTTAAAAATAATGCTAAATCCGCTTTTTTTAGTATAGCTATTATGGAATTATATAAGTTAATGAAATGTTTAGGATTTTTTTTAGAAACAATTTTAAGTGTAGTAGGTTTAGGTGATTTAATAGTAACGAGTTTTAATGAAAATTCTCGTAATTATAAAGCTGGTATCCAAATAGGTTTAGGTTTGGATATCGCATCAATTTATCATAATAGTCAACAAACTATAGAAGGTATTAATAATTTAAAAGCCTTTTATCATTTAATGTTAGATAAAAATATAAAATTGCCCCTTATTAAAAGCGCTTATCAAGTGGTCATAGAAAATAAACCTATAAATTATCTTTTTAAAGCAATTATGAAATAAATTTAAATTAAAATAACGATTTTGTGTTAATAAAATTTATTTTTATGCTAAAATCAAAATAGATTCAAGTTTTTTGACATTATTTTAATGTTTAAGAATATATTTATATTATTTTGTTCATAAAAACATTAATTTATTTTCTCTAAATTTGAATTTTAATAAAAAGTTAAAAAGATTTTTAGCTTTTATTTAATTGAAAATGATTTTAAAATTTAGTAAAGGAGACAAAACAAATAATGAGTAAGGCTGAATTGATCTCTAAAGTAGCTAAAGATACAAATATGAAAAAAAAAGATGTTGTTAAATTTTTCAAATCTTTATATTATATTATGGGTGACACTTTAGATAAAAAAGAAAAATTTGCAATTCCTTATTTAGGTTTTTTTAAAATGTCCTATCGTAAATCAAGAAAATTTAAAATACCTACTACATCTGAAATCAGAATTACTCCTCCTCAAACAGTACCAACATTTAAAATGAGTCCTAAAGTTAAAAGAGATTTTAAAAAAATCTTATCCGAATAATAAAATATATAAATTAAATTGTTGTAGAAAGAGGTTAATTTTTTTGAATTATTTAGATCAAAATATTAATACTTATCGCCGTTTTATTGGAGCTAAAGTTAGTGTTGCAGGCGAACAAGAAATAGGTGTAGTTACTAGAATTGATATTCAAAATAAAATTGTATGTGTTTTATTTAAGAAAATGAGAGAAGTAAAATATCGTTATCCAGAAGTTTTGGATAAAAAACTTATTAAAATTATTGAAACTTAATGTAAATTAAATTTTTGTAGTTTAATTTTTATAGTATTAAAAGAATAGTTTTATGGCTATTTTTTTAATTTATAACGATATTAATTATCGTTTTAATTTTAGTAATAATTTGGATTATTTAGTTTTTAGAATATTCATGAGGTTATTAGAAAAATGAGTGAATTAGTAAAATTATTTTGTCAGAAATGTGGCAGAGAAAATTATCATACTTATAAAAATAAAAAACAAAATTCTAAAAATTTGGAATTAAATAAATACTGTCCTTTCGAAAGAAAATATTTACTCCATAAAGAGAAAAAATAAATTAATTTAATGATTAAAAGAATATTAATTTATATTATTTTTTTAGTTATTTAAATGCAATAAATTTTAAATTTTTATTATTTAGATAGTTTGGAAAATAATATTTTACTTCTTTTATTATTATTTTTTGTGGCCCTGTAGCCAAGTGGCAAGGCATAGCTCTGCAAAAGCTTGAACATCGGTTCGAATCCGTTCAGGGCCTCCACATTTTCTTAATATATGTTTTAAATATATTATTCTAATTGTAAATTGAATTTATTGTATTTGGAAATATATATTATTGAATTTTTTTATAAAATAATATTTTTTATAGATTTAAATATTATATAATAGTAGCATATGAATAAAAAAATGAAATTAATTTTAGCTATTGTTTCATCAGAAGATGCTGATGAAGTACAACATAATTTAAGTAAAAATAACTTTTTTAGCACAAGATTATCAACTCAAGGAGGCTTTTTAAGTAAAAAAAATGTTACTTTAATTATAGGTTTATCAGTTGATAAAGTGGAACAAGCTATAGAAATTATTAGATTCCATTCTCGACAAAAAACACAAATTATACCGAATGATATTTTAAATGAATTTTCTGCCTATTACTCTTTACCTTCTGAGGTTTCTGTTGGTGGAGCTACTATTTTTATTTTAGATGTGGAAAAATTTTTAAAGTTATAATTATTCGTTAAAGGGGAAATATTTAATAATATTGATTGACATAAATAATAATTAATTTAATTAATCTATTGATTAATTTTAAATTAATTTTGTTTTTGTAGTTTGAAAGGATATCACTGAGCCATGGCTTTGAATAAAGAACAAAAGAAAAAAATTTTAGAACAATGTGATGCTAATCTCGTGAATACAGGTTCCAATAAAGTACAGTTTAATTTATTAAACTCTAATATCGAAGTATTATCATATCATGTTAAAAAACATCCTGGTGATTTTCAAGCTAAACGTAGTTTAATTATTAAACGTCATCAGTTAAAAATAATAAAAAGAAATATTCTTAATTAAGTTTTATCTTAATCAAATATTTCTTTTTTATTTTTTTATTAAGTATTAAATATTAAAAAAGTATTACCAATTTTTATAAAAATAAATAAAAATTTTAGACATAATAAAATATTAAATTTTTTACGTATAAAAATAAAAGAATAAAATAATTACTATATAAAATTTTTTATAAAAAATTAAAAAAATAATTTGGTGATGTTAAAAATCTGTTATCGATTTGTTTATTGTTTAAAGATAAGAGAAATGATATTTGCTGCATCTAGTGAAATACATTGGTAAAATTTTATAATCGATTTTTATTTTTAATTAATTATTTTTTCGATCATTCTTATTAATTTCAAAATTTTTTTCTAATTTATCTAAAATATTGTCTAAAATTTTTTTTAGTAATTTTGGCAATGGATTTTGAGTTGATTTATGTACGATATTTTAATAAATATAATTACATGGCGTTTTAATGGTTAGGTTTTTTCTCTTATTTAATTAAATAATCTTTAAATCTAAAAAAATTTCAATAATAATCGAAGTGGTAATTCTAAATAATTTAAATTATAAAAATATATTACATTTATCTTTTTAATTTTGGGGATTTTATATATATGCACAATAAGAAGATTATCCGATGTCAAAAATTTAGGGTCATAATATAGATCATAATGATAATAAATTTAAATAGTTATTAAAAATATTATTAGACAAAGAGGTAATATAATTAAAAGTAAATAATTATTATCTTCAGTAATTTTTTTTGCAAAGCTAGTTTTTATAAATATAAATATATTTAATATTTTTGGTTAAACGATTATTACAATATTATCTTGTTTTTTATTATAAATCTCTTTTATAGATATTGCAATCATGGATGATTTAAAACTAATTAATTGTTGATTGCAATAGATAAACTATTTTTAGCTTTGGAACTTGGAACTCAAAAGAAAACCGGAAATGAAATGGTATACAGTGATGCACAAACTCAGAAATTCTGTATTTTTTGATCTTGGCCCATTTTAATATTCTTTTAATAATTTTTACTATTTTTTTAATAATTAATAAAATATATATTTCTTGCTAATTGTTTGATTTTATTAAATTTAAATATTTATTAATTCGATTTTGATTAATTATAATTTTTCGAAATTTTATTTTTAAAAATTATTAAATTTTAAAATTTAATAAAATAATATTTTATTTATTAAAAATATTTATTTAGTGATAATTAATAAAAAATTTTTGTTTAATTTGTTTTTTCACTTTAACAGTAATAATTTTTTATAAATATTGTTAATTATGGAGCGAGTGAAGGGAATCGAACCCTCATTATATGCTTGGCAAGCATATGTAATAACCATTATACGACACCCGCATTTTAATTATAAATTATAATTTTTTAAAAGTTATTATTTAGTTTCTTTTACTATTAGATTTTACCAAAAAATTTAATGGATTTTACAAAATAATTGGTGCCCTTAATAAGAATTGAACTTATATTACATCATTACCATTGATGTGTTTTACCATTAAACTATAAGGGCTATATTGTTTAGCATTTAATAAATAATTATATCATAAACATAATAAAAAAATAATTTTTGTAATATTAAATTTTATTGTTTCATTGTTAAATATAATATTTAATTTTATTATGAATTTGTGTATAATGGAAGTGACTATTTCGACTAATTAAAATAAAATTAGAGAATGAAATTAGAATGCAATTGCAGAGGAGTTTTTTTAAAATGTCAGCAGATCAAATTAGTCCACGTAGTATAGGTTATTTAAAGTTTTTTTCAGAAAAAAGAACAACAGATAATTATGAAGAAAAAGGAAATTATGGATTTATTTATAGAAATCCTAATTTATCCGAAGAACAGCAATTAATGTTGCAAAATAAAGTACAAGAATTAAAAGATATGTCATCAGATTCTGAATTTTCAAATGATGCTATTAATGAGAAATATTTAGAAATTAAAGAGTTAATTGGTTTAGATACTAAATCATTAGAAGAAGTTTTTTTCCATGTTTCACAAATTACAGATAGATCTGTTATAGAAATGACGCCTGAAGATAGAAGAAATTTTTTTTATCAAGGTGCTCTTTTTGAATTTGATGTAGAATTTACCCAGCAAGGTTTAAAAGCTGTGCGAATTAATAAAATTTTTTAATTTATTTTTATATATCATCAAAAAAAAGACTTGCAAAAGTCTTTTTTTATTGGTTAAGTATTATAAAAAATAATTTATTATTATAAAATGTAATATAAGGAAGTGAGTTTTTAATCAATAAATGCAAAAGTTTACTGTAGAATCAGTTACTCAAGGACATCCTGACAAAATAGCAGACCAAATTTCTGATGTTTTATTAGATGCTTATCTTAAACAAGATTCTAATGCAAAAGTCGCTATTGAAACGATAGTAACTAAAAATAAAATTATTCTTTGTGGAGAAATTAAAAGTTCTATTAATTTAGAAAAACAAACAATAGAAACTATTATTCGAGAAACAGTAAAAGATATAGGATATATAAACAAAGAAGATAATTTTTATTATTCAGATTTGTTAATCGTTAATTTAAGGGCGGAAAAGATGCCTAAATATTTCGCAATTTAACCTATTGTACGTTTTGGGACAAAAAACGGCAACAGAGAATTGGTTATTTCTATGAAAATAGAAGTAATTATAGCAAATTCTCAAAGCAACGTGAGTATAATATAGCTATACAAGAAAGCGATTGCAAGTTGAAATGTGATTATGGATAAATTCTAGAAGTGGAATTGAAGAGAAAAAAGGAGTAAAACGAAACCTGTTGTAGCTATTTATTCGACAGTTTGCAATCTTATAAAAGGATATTAAATGTCTTTTATAATTGTTCTTTTCTTTTGGAAAAATTTTATTTGCAATCCTACCAATATTATATTTTTTTTATAATTAAATATTGTTTGGTCTTTCTCACCTAACATCATGAGGTAAATATTTAGAGTAACTTTCATCTCCCTAAACTTTTTTGTATTCAAAAAAGCAAGGGAAAAGCAGAATCATAGTAGTCGAGAGATATTTAAAAAGCTTAAAATGGAATTTTTAAGTGAACTGACTCTCCAAGGAAATTAGGAAAGCTAATTGCAAGGCGAAAGAGAAACCAAAACATTTTAATAAATTTTAATTTATTTATGTTTTGGAATCGCCGGATGCTTGGAAACTTGCTTGTCCGGTGGTGTGGGGGGCTTAGAGTAAATGAATGAAATATTTAAAACGCTCTAATTTCTATCCCGATTAAATCAACAATCTGAAGAAATTGGGCGCAAAAGATGCGCATAATTCCGCTATTTAACGTATAGCCTGGAGTGATAATCTCCAGAGGTCACGTAAACACTGTAAGGTGGGCTTGATTAATTATCTCGAAAGAGTAATTAATAACAGCAA
>JAOSIP010000069.1:0-2250 GCA_030586815.1 Candidatus Phytoplasma planchoniae | reverse complement strand
AACTCACACGCGTATACCTAATTTTATGTTAAAATTTATAATTTTGTTATAGAAAAGTAAGTTAGATATAGTTATATATATATATATATATATATAGATTTTTTTAGAATTATAAATAATATTTTTTAAAAAAAAATGTTAAAGGAGAGAAAATCAAATTTATAGTCTCTCATATGGAGAAATAAATTATACTTTTTGGTCAAATAATTCTTACTTTGTGATCATACTTTGTTAAGTATCAATGCTTAACTTTTATAGATAAAAGGAATGGTAGCCAAAACAAGTGTCATTTTTTATCTTCTAATTAAGCACTTCACCAAGTGGGGAATGGGTCTAATTTTGTAATAATTCTCCCATCTTTCCCCCAATTTCTAATTTTTAATTTTTGTACAAAAAAGGTAAGGTATATACAACTAAATATATACAATTTTTATCAGAATTATAAAGAATACTTACTTTATGATCATGCTTTATTCAGTATACTCAATTTGTAACATCAACACTAAGTTTGTGTAGATGGAAAAAAAGAAAGTCAAAACAGGTTTCATTTTTTGTCTTCTAATTAAGCACTTTACTGAGTGGTGGAATGGGTCTAATTTTGTAATACTTCTCCATCTTTCCTCCCAATTTCTAAGTGTTCTTATATAGGTATTGATCCAATTTGGTAGTCAGCATATGCCTTTAAGATTGGAGCTCTCCCATGGAGTTGCAAGTTGTCATGGAATCATTGGTTGTCCCGCTCTTATCACCATGAGCTGGAGCTTCTCAAGTAAGTCCATTTTTGGGAAAATTGATGAATGAATTAATATGGGAGATTCAAAAGCTTCCAATCATTTGCCGTTTTGTTCTCCATCCAATTTTGGACTGTCTCTCGTCAACTAGTGCTTAGTCACATAAGTGTGAATGTAATTGGCCATATAGGAATGATTGAAGGAACCCAACAAATCCTCCTTTCAAAAGAGCTTTTAATTTAAGATTTTGATTCAGTACAGGACACTTTAATTTTTTTAACATTAAAAAAAATAACATAATTAAATATTTTTATTTCATAATAAAAGAGTCTGTAAACCAAATAACGTCATATATATAAAATATAAAATGGGGGAGGGGGGAGTTAGGTGATTACATTGACTAGAATTTTGCATCCTAGGATATATGTTGACATTAACTGTGTCATGTTTTACATGGATTATGTGCATTAAGTTACTTAATCAAAG
The DNA here is from genome assembly GCA_030586815.1 of Candidatus Phytoplasma planchoniae. Classification (GTDB taxonomy): domain Bacteria; phylum Bacillota_I; class Bacilli_A; order Acholeplasmatales; family Acholeplasmataceae; genus Phytoplasma; species Phytoplasma planchoniae. The sequence continues at coordinate 1,033 of JAOSIP010000069.1, read as the reverse complement.
GCTCAAGAATAAGGACGGGAGTGAACCTTTTCATTTGATTTGGTTGGAATGTACAAACAAACCAAAGCTCAAAACCCACAAAGAGAATAAACCTATCCTTGAAAGAGAATCAACTCATTCGTACTTGTACAAATGATGGGGGTTTGCATCAATTGGCTCTATTGCTACATTTTGATCTCATTAGGTGGCAAGCCGGGGTTTATCTTCATTTAATTTCCCAATATAATAATAGTATTTTATTTATTTATATTAATAAAAAACCCTTTTCTTTAATTTAAAATGGGTTAACTATAATGAATTGAAATTAAGAAAATGTAGAGAAAGACTTAGAGGGAGTGAAGACAAAAGTAGGAAAATTATTTTTAAAAAAAGGGTAATTAATTTATTTGGACTCTGTCCACTTGAGGGGGCTATGAAGCCATTAATAAAAGACAAGGGAAGAAGTACATTAGATTCGACAAATGCCCTAGTGACGTGTTTGGTTGGTGCAATAATAATAAATTAATTTTTTGATTCTTAATTTGTTTTGATTTCCTAAAACCATAAAGTTTTCCTGCTTGTTTGCTAATGCAACTTGTCTTTGCTAAGTTTAAGATTTCACCGCGGGTCTCTTGAAGTCAATCCGCATCATCGCCAAGGTGGCCACTTGCCCACTTTGAGCCATAAAAAATATAAATTATTTTATTAAAATTAACATCTTGAATATTTACATTTACAAGCATGCTTGATAATTATGATAACTCCACTTTTTAGCTATTAATTTGAAATCATGCAAGACATTAAATTTACATATATGGGAGAAATTGCCTTTGCCTCTGCCTCAAATGGTACAAGTTTGGTATCTAAAAAAATACCAAAAATCTTATCAGAATGTGTCCGGCAAGCATTCTGATAGTCAAGTCAAAAATTAACAATGGAAAGTGAATGAGAGAAAATGCGCATAAAAGATGAGTTAAAAGGATTTAACGTGCCTTTAAGTAACGAAATATGTGTGACTAAAAAAGTTATCAGAGCATTTCCTATACTCTCAGAC
>JAOSIP010000068.1:0-2370 GCA_030586815.1 Candidatus Phytoplasma planchoniae | reverse complement strand
AGAACGTTCTATAAAAAAATTTGAAAATTTTGATGATTTTAAAATAAGATTAAAAAATGTTTTTAATAAGGAATCGTTGCAAAGATTTATTTTTGCTGGAGCATTAGATAATGTATTTGCTTTAACCCCAGACTAGTCTCTAAATAAGCCACCAATACCAGCCTTGCCCAGATCTCCTTTTGATGCCTTGTTGACATTGATTTTCAAACAGCCTACCATGAGAGGGATCCAGTTAGACAAAATAAATTCTTTGTCTGTAATTTTAACCTGAAAGGTTTAGATGATCTCCGGAGTGAACAGGAGAATAGTCCTGGTTAATTCTTCCACAGGCCTATTGGAGTTGTGAAACACCCAAATGTTTCTCTCTTTCCAAAGAAGCCCAGCACCAGTTGCAAACAAAATAGAGTAAGGACTATTACCAGAAAATAATTTTTTTGATTTGAGTATGTTGGTGCACCAGTTGCAAACAATAAATGATCAATATCTTCTGCTAGGGAGGAGCATCTAGAGAAGTTTGCTAGATTTGAATGTTTGTAGTTGTATTGAAGGTTATTCACAGGGAGTCTTTCATGCATAATGAGCCAAATAAAGATCTGGAGTCTGGAAGGAACTTTAAGCTTCCAAATCCACCTATAATTCAAACTCGGATCATTATCTCCATGGCAAGCCAAGTAAGCTGAGCGATTAGTGAAGTTTCTGCTTGGGGTTAAGTTCTAGAGGGGGTTTATCCACCTTTTCACTCCTTTGAAGAGTAGCTTCCACCAAGGTACTAGCAACAGCAAGGGGGATGTGGCTAGTGACAGCGCAGTTAGTTGTGACACATCGAATCCCAACCCAATTCATAATGACTTAGAGGTTGATCTTTGGTTCATGTGTCCTAGATCCCATAAACCTCAGTATTCTTTCCAAATTTCCATGAAATGTTGCCAAGGAGGATATTCTTGACTTTGAGAATACACTTCCAAGTCCATAAAGCCCCTCCACCTTTAACCAATGCCTATGGGGTTAGTAGCATGATATTTGCTTCGCAATAAATCATCCCAAATAGCCTTCTTACCTGTAAGAAATTTGCCAGCTGAGTTTAAGCATAAGGGCTTCATTCGAAGTTTCAATCTGGCTATAGGTTTTATGGTTAGGGTACAATTATCACGCTGTTAAACAGCACCACTTGCAATGGTAAATAACTTAACCTCCTTCTGACCAAGGGCAAAAAGTAACAAAACAAAATGGCCTCCTCTCTCTCTCTCTCTCACTTACATGTTTTGGTTGGCTTCAGGAAAAGGGGATTGAGTATGCACCTTTGACATTCTAAAATTCCACTGATTTTGTTCATGTTTCTGTGAGCATTTTTTAATTGATTATCTTTTCCTTTCCTTGGTTTTCTGGTACTTGTTTCAAATTTTGACTTGGGATTTTCCCCTTGGACTCAATTATATTCCTTATATTTGTAAATAAAATCCATAATTTGCACGGGAAATTTTTTTTCTATAATTTGCAATGTAACTATATGCTTAGCTATCGAACTTACATTATATATGGTCAACCATATAGCATATATCAATTATATGCTAACAAACAAAATATAATCCAAATACTATAAAGAAATCCTCTTTTCTGTGATTATAAGCACGTGATATATTCATATTTTACATATATTTTTATAGTTATTTTTCTATACTCTCATATAATTGGTATTTATGCTTATCCATTTAATTGGTTGTGTTGATTTCATAAATGGACAAAACTTGGATGCAAAAAAATAGACGAGGCAATGAATATTTAGAAGGTTTGAAGAAATTGTATAGATTATGTATTCTAGCATGCAAGTATAAATGGAATGATTTTGTGTCCGCATAAGAAATGCAATTGTGACATATGTGTCAGTAGGGGGGAGGCGTATGCACATTCAAAAGTTTATGGATTCTTAGATGGATATGCCCATTGGGTAGCTCAAGGGAAATTTATATATTAAAGTGTATCCACGCCTAATTCCCATGATATCCTTAGCACATCTAATTCCTATGATATGCTCAATAAAGTGTCACATGTAGTCGATGACAGGTATAGACTACTTAAGGATACATTCCCCTTGTATGTTAATCTTGCAGCTTATAATATAGAAGGAGAAAATCAAACACCAAATGTAGAGGCCAAAAAGATTTATAAACTAATTGATGAATCTCAACAAAAGCTCTATAGTGGATGCAAAAAGTTCTCAAAACAAAAACTTCACCAACAAGGAGATAGTGGCCAAAGCAAAAGGCTTCACAAATAAGAAGATAGTGGCCGAGGGTCGTGGTTCAAAGCAAAAACCTTCATTGACAAGAAGATGGTGGCCAAGGGCTATTGCTAAAGCAAAACACTTCACTG
>JAOSIP010000067.1:0-2402 GCA_030586815.1 Candidatus Phytoplasma planchoniae | reverse complement strand
AAATACTTTCTCACAGATAAATAGCTGTCAATTGTTATTCTTTGCCCTGACGGATGTTGTATCATATATACTTACCTGAATTGCCATATTACTAAACTTCCTCTGCTTCTACATAGAGGTGTTTGTTCAATGTCATGTTTGTTGTGTCAAGTTGAATGTCATAGCAATTTGGCATGTGGCCATCAATATTGAATTCAAGGTTTACTCTTACAAGCTCCAAGTCTGATGGATCTGGTAGGCGAATGAAAGAAGCTGCATGTCCTACTTTCACGGTTCATCTGTAGGTTTGAAGTCTTTATATATTTATTATTATTTTCCGGGAATTCCTTCAATATAATGTTTATTTTGTTGGGATTTAATTTTATGTTCATGTGATGGGATTGTTGCAAGTTCAGGTCATCCGACCCCGGATTTTTTGCTGGTCAGTGATGGCAACCAAGCCCCCGACTTGGTTCAGCCTCTCCGATCAACGATCCTCCCCCTCGCACCAAGGTCCCTCCCCTAGTGTATAGAGACAAGGAAGGCTTAAGGGAGCTCCGACTCCCAACCCGATTGCTTTACTAATAAGGAAAGTGGCTTTTACAAAAGACCTTGGCAGTACTCTCTCTGAACTGCTCACCCAAGGCTTGGTTCCACTCTACTGCTGACCTCATGCTCAAGGGTCTTATTTATACTAGTGTGGACAACATCCCTCGCCCACTAGGACTCCTAAGGCGGCTAACTATGGATAACAATCCCTATCCACTAGAATTCTTAGTGTATTAAGGTGATCTAAATCATATCTGCCAAGGCAGTTTCGTGCCAGGTCCATGCAGCACCCTTAGGACGTGTCGTGCATGCGCCTAGGCTGTGTGCCCCACATGCGTGTGGGCCGCGCGCCCCGCATGTACCTTGATCGCACCTTGGTCATGCTTTATGTCTGCCTGGGCCGCTCCTCGATCGTCCGCCTAGGCTGCGCCTTGGCCATGTATTTGGGTCGCGCCTTAGCCATCTACCTAGGCCATGCCCCATGCCATTGTCATGCTAACGCCATGCCATACATGCGCCCATGTCGTGCCTCGCCACGCCTGGTCGCCATGTCTTGGTCACGCCTGTGTGGTGCATATGCCATGTTCGTCCACCATGGCCGGGCCACACCTGTGCTGCACCCATGCCCCCTACCCATGCAGCGAATGTGCCATGCTTGTGTGCCTTGCTTGTGCCACGTCACTGTGCCCTGCTCCTACCACGCCCTTGCTGCTCTGTGCTTCAAGGGTCGTGTTTGGCCATGGCATGCCGAGCCCACATGCCATGGTCGGTCCCTTTGGTCTAGGGCTACAACAATTCTCCCCCCCTTAAAGAACCCGGTGGCTGTTGTAGGCAAATTGAGCCAGCTCAAGTAATTGGACCCAATTCCTTTGGCTAGTAGTAACATAGTGACACAGGTAGTCCTCTAGTAGTGCATTGACCCTCTCCATCTGGCCATCGATCTGGGGGTGATTGCTGATAAAGAACTTCAGCTCGTTACCCATCATGTTAAAAAGTGCCATCCAAAATCTATCTGTAAAGCGAGCGTCTCTAGTAGCCCAAAGAGCTTTAGTATGTGCCTAAAGAATAGCTCAGCTACCTTCTTAGCTATGCAAGGGTGGGGTGTCGAAATGAAGATGACATACTTTGAAAATCGGTTTATGACCATGATTACCGATTTTTGTCCCTCAACTGTTGGAAATCCACTAATAAAGTCCATGGAAAGACTTTTGAAAGATCCTTCCAGGATGGGAAGTGGCTGGAGCAACCCCTGCTGCCTTCGATTTTTGATCTTGTCTTGCTAGTAAACGAGGCACGTCCTCAAGTATGCCTCCACCTCGTCTCGTATTTCTGGCCAGTAGTAAGACTGACTTAATAAAGCTAGCGTCCTCTCCCTTCTTGGATGACTAGACAATAGGGAATCATGGACTTCCCTCAACAGCTCCTATTTGAGAGTCCCGCCGCAAGGGACATAGAGACAGTTGCCCTTTGCATACAGCAACCCGTCCTCTAACTAGTACCTCTGAATGGTGCTCTCTTACACCTCTTTGGCCAGTCTAACATAGGCCACGTCGGCTCCTGCAAGTCACCTGATCTTGTCCATGAAATTTGACTCCACCTGAGTTAGGGCTACCATATATGCTTGTATTTCTTTACGGTTAAGTGCATCAGTGATTACATGTTGTCAGCCCAGTCAGGGTATCCACTCGAAATCAAACTCGGCAAGGAACTCTTGCCAGTGTGCTTGTTTTAGACTGAGCTTCTTTTATATTTTAGCTACTTACGATCCAATCACTAAAAGTGGTAGTGGTTTTAACCAACGTAAACCTAATGGTACTATTCATTTTCTAACTATTGAGAATTCTTCAGAAGCAACTTTTAATTTTTATCAAGAT
>JAOSIP010000066.1:0-2421 GCA_030586815.1 Candidatus Phytoplasma planchoniae | reverse complement strand
TTAGAATATCGGGGCGCCAAAGAGGCCTAAATTTCGTGCTATTTAACCAATAGCCAGGGCCGATAAACCCTGAATGGATATGGTCGGTCAGTCAAACGAAAGAATGATGGATTACAGCAGACCATAAAAGCGGGTTGCGACGAAAGTAAATTAGTCAAGATGACTCCGCCACCGAATAATTCGATGGAGAAGCCTGAGATGGCCTAAGAAGGAAACTGAGGTAATCTAATAACCTGTTCCGGAAGTTGCTTAAACGGACAGTCCAGAAGCTGTCAATATTTACGATATGTATTGGACAGTTTATCAGATAGAGGAAACCTGGAATCAGACTTTTAACGAGGATACTTCCCCTACAGAATCAAGGTAGAAATTTAGTGTAACTTGGAGAATCCTAAAACTAAGTAATTAAATTTACTAATCCGGAAATAAAGCCCGGATGGTGTCAAGGATAAAGAATCTTTTTAGTAGTCGTAAGGGTAAACCTAGATGTGGAATAATCTAGTTAATCGGCTTACCAGGAAGAGAGTTAACTACTCTTATAGGGCGAAAGAAGAAAGTAATTTACTAGTTATTCAATGGTGTCGAGGAAGGAGTTGATAAATTATGTCAACAACGGTTTCAACAGAGACTAAACTTTTACGAACATTGAGTAAAATTCAATATCGTTCAACAAATGGCGGCTCCCTAAAAAGAGAACTCCAGCAGGGAATGAATAACTTTTATAACACATTAACAGCATTTAATAAAATTGCGGCTAACAAAGGGGCAGGTACACCCGGAATCGACAATAAAACCATCGATGGAATCAATCTGGAAAGATTAAAAAGATACCATCTGGAATACGTCAACAATGGTTACCACCCAAAGCCAGTTAAAAAAATCTTCATTCCTAAAGATAATATAAAACCCGACCTTTGGGCATACCGACCATCAAGGATAGATTGATGCAAAAATGCCTGGAACAACTTTTAACTCCCTATTTTGAAAATATCTTCTCAGAATGGAGTTTTGGATTTAGAACCAAAAAATCCTGTCATGACGCTATCAAACGCGTCAAACAAAGATTTCAAGGAATTGACTACCTTGTCAAAATTGACTTAAAAGGCTACTTTGATACCATCAATCATGAGATTCTGATGAGAACCTTAAATCAGTTCATCAAAAAGAATAAAACGCTCGCAACCATTAACAAATGGCTGAAAGCCGGTTTCATGAAAGAGGACATCAAATACGAATCTTTATCGGGGTCTCCTCAAGGAGGAATAATTTCTCCTTTGTTGGCAAATGTATATTTACATTATATCGACTTAAAAATGGAAAAACTGATTGAAGAAGGGAAACCAATTAGGAAGAGTAACCCAGAATATAGGAAAGCATGGCTTAGAAACCAGCACCATAAATTGGGGTTTGATAGTTCTATCAACCTAAATCCAAAACCAAGAGTTGAATATATCCGTTATGCTGACGATTTTATCATCGGCATTAAAGGTGAGTATAACCAGGCAGAAAGAATCAAAGACCAAGTAACGCAATGGCTAAAGCAGGACCTGAACCTTACTGTTAGTAAGGATAAGTCCAAAATTATTAAAGCCAATAAAGGAACGAGGTTTCTATCCTACATGATAAAAGTTAACCCTACCAATAAAACTCGGGAAAGGAAAACTACCAAGAATTCCTTAAATGGGCAAGTTCAAATCCAAATTCCCCAAGCAAAAGCCAAAGAGTATGGATACGAATATAATTGGTTAAAAAAGGGAAAGGTGAAACACGACGAAACATTAGCAGAAAGAGACGAATTAGAAATAATCCGGACCTATAAGACAATTGTTAGAGGAATTCAATACTTTTGTTTAACTAACAATCTCGGTGTCTTAACCCATTTAAATTATCTAGCTGAGTATAGCTGTTTGAAAACGTTGGCGAGGAAACGGAAAACGTCAATTGCCAAAGTTCGAAAGAAATGCAAAATTGGTTCAACTTGGGGTATTCTTATCTTAATAAAAAGGAAACCCAATACGAACCATGGAAGTTTACACTTGGGACAGAATTAAAAAAATGCGTAATTACAAGGGAAATCCGGATATTACCATCAATAAGTATATTTTCCAAGGTCGCATCTAACTGACCGTCTGAAAGCGGATCGTTGTGAGAATTGCGACAAAACGACCCAACTACAAATTCATCACATTGGTACGGTTCGCAATGCGAATCGCAAAAGTATCATGAATAAAAGAACTAGAGTATTATGTAAGAATTGTCATCGCAAGATAACCAATCAACAAATACAAGATATTAGAAACAAGAACGATAAGAACAAATAGCTAATTAACCGTGAGGAGAAATTAGTTCTCGAAAGAGAGTAAATTATGGAAAGCCGGATGCTGGGAAACTTGCTTGTCCGGTTTGGACGGGGGCTGATTG
>JAOSIP010000065.1:0-2598 GCA_030586815.1 Candidatus Phytoplasma planchoniae | reverse complement strand
GGTACAGGTAAAAAAATCATTAACCCTAGAAGCTTTTCTAGAAAATATGAACACAGTCACGTTACCCTCAAATCTCATTTTTTGGCAAATAAGAAGACGGATTTGCCTATTACTTAGCATGACTCTTTGAGACATGTGTAGGGTATTCTAGACCCAATGAAACTTTTATGGAGGTGGGTGAGTAATCAAAAAGGAATCGGTTACTTCTTTTATGGGGAGAGAATGTCCTATGTTTTCTATGGAGTTTTGACTCGGTAAATCTCTGCCCAGAGTAGAATGAAAATCGGAAAGGAGTTTCTGATATTTCATTAATGAGTCAAACACTTAAGAAATACAAAACATATGAATAAGTGTTGGGGTTTGACTTTTATCCATACCCTAGCTTATTCAGGACATTGTATAATCGAAAGATTTAATTACACAGAATCTAATCACCAAAGGGTGCTCGATCTTTTGATTGATATCCTGACTATCCGGGTAGTCATGATACATTGCTAGATGTCAATCTTCACTTGTGGGTCTATCCGATTATAAGGTAATTGGATCCACTACCAGCTTAGTGTGGAGCCTAATGGGTCACACACAATACAGGTAATTTTTCGTAACCAAAATTGAACGGTTCAAATTTTGGGTTGGGTAGTCAATTTTTTTGCTAGCATGAAAAAGCCCATAAAAGTCACACACCTTATCGGATAAGGATTTGTTGGGAAATATTAAATCTTCTCCTATATTTGTGTTTGGCTTATTCTATTTTAGAAAAGTAATTAATTAATTAAAAAAACTATCAGCTGAAGCGTCTTCGCTTCTCTATGTTCCGGCGCCTCTGTTTTTCCGAAACGGTGTGGGACGACTGGAATTGGCCTAAACTATTCAGCCAATATGAGTTGTTAAAAAACAGAGAAGTTTGGTGGTGGTCTGGGTGATGATTCGATCTGAGAGTTGTTCAAAATCAATTTATTATGTTCTTCAATTTTGACAGATGCAGAGATAGTCTTTGTTTTGCTTCTGGATTTTTGCACATACTCATGTTCCAGAAACCAAAGAAAACAAAGTGATTTTCGCTTGATTTCCAGCACAGAAAACTGTTCTCTGTTTCCTTCTTCCGATTGATTTTTTCCTTTCAAAAAAAACAGGGAATCTGGGTTCTTTTCTTCTTCCGCCAGATTGCCACAAAAATAGAGCATTTGTGTTCTGTTCATCTTCCAGCCAATTTCCAGAAATCAGCAAACAGAAAATTGCTCTCTATTTCGGTGTGAGAACCTTCTTCCGTCCGCTTTCAGAATTGCTCTCTGTTTCAGTGCGACAGAACCTTCTTCCGCCCGTTTCCTGAATTGTTCTCTGTTTCGGTGCGACAGAAACAGAGCAGGAGAAAGTTTATTTTTCTGGGTTATTTTTCCCATCAATTTTGACTAAAAATAATAAATAAAAAAAAAACAGTCCTTGTGTGAATTAATCGGGGGAAATTGTTTCCTCAATTTGTACGAGCATTATCTGGTGTGGATACCGTGGAGGACGTGCACGTGTGCGTCTGATTAAAAGATCGATCGTGGACAGATCATGACAGGGATAGTCAACTCAAGTGGATTGTGTAAATGCTTCTAGTTTAAAATCGATTCAAGTAAGTCGTTCGACTTTTATTCTTTACTTTTATTTCTGAATTACAATAAAGAGATTCCTAATTTTTGAGAATAAATTTTAAATTGTTTTGCTTCCGCTGCGCCCCGATTCCCAACAGGGTCAGGGTGAATCCCAACCCTACTGGTGGCATGTGATGACAAGTGGTCCGCGAGGCATGGTCAGATTTGGGATTGAGCGAGAGAAAAAATTGCCTAGAGGACTGGCAGTGGTTGGGGTAGAGGAGAGATAGCCCGATTAGTGCAATGGGTCGCATAGATCGGTTGTGCTAATTGGGAGAAGTGAACGGGGGGAACTGGGTTCAGTTGGGCTTGATTTGGTGGAGAGGGACTCGGTGGTCAAATCTGGAGGGAATGGAGGGTAGCGGTGGAGTTGAGAGGGACCGGGTCGAGGTTGTCGATTGGAGTTATGGAGATGGAAGCCATGATTTATGGTGGATGCCAGCGAGGAGAGAAGGGAGGATGGATGTTGGTTTGAGGGAAAAAGGGGCACCGGAAAAGAGAGCATGAGAAGGTGGCGCTATGCCAGTCGTTACTGGCCGTGGGCGTTGGCGCTAGAGAAGAAAGGGGTAAATCGCTGGGAATGAGGGAGATGAGAGTTTTGTGAAATTGCCAGAAAGGGGCCCGGGCTATAATTACCCATAAGGGCCTTAGGGTAAAAATTAAAATAAGGGAAATTATAGGGTGAGATCCGAATTAAAGGAAAGTGTTGGGAGAATTGTGTTATTAGAGGAATTTAAGGGGCTGTTTGGATAATTCAAAATGGAAATTATAGAATTGCCCCTAGAAATTTAATTTGACACTTTTGCCCCTTAGGTGTTTAAAAAGTGTATTTTTGGAGACAAATTATGATTTTACCCTTGGAAAAAAATATGAAAAGTTGATTAAAGATTATTTTTGAGAATTGAGAAAAAAGTTCAGAGGTGAAATGAGCAAATTGACCTTTTATGGTCTAAGGTAAATT
>JAOSIP010000064.1:0-2628 GCA_030586815.1 Candidatus Phytoplasma planchoniae | reverse complement strand
CTTCTAAAGCGAAATCAGAAGCATAAATGGGGATAGACCATTCTTTAATTAAATAAGGTAAAGCCCCTGAATAAGATATGATAAGCTGATTTTGATACCTATCATGGTTGCCCTAGAGTAGAGTTGTCCATTGGAGTTAATGTGTGATGCAAGAGACATAACCATGGCGGCTATGCTTGGTCAAAAGAATTACAAGATTTTTCATTCCATATACTATGAGAGTTGTACCATTTTCAACACTCAATTAAAATACATCATCGTTGAAAATGAGCTACTTGATATAGTTTTTGCCTTTGACAAGTTTTGGTCATACTTTATTAGAACTAAGGGTGGTGGCATATATTTTACTATTTGCCTTCATCAAAGTACTTGCTTGCCAAAAAAAATGCAAAGCATGATTGATGAGATAGGTGCCTATTGTTCAAGACTTTGATGTAGAAATTAAAAACAATAAAGGGATTGAGAATCAAGTAGTAGATCATTTGTCCAAATTATTAAATCAAAGTCAAGAAGATGCTAGTGTCACAATGCGAGATAAATTTCTATATAAATAAATTTTTGCCATTCACGAGGTACTATAGTGTGCTAATTTTACTAAATACTTATCAAGTATCTTCCCTTTGATTTTATTATAAATAAAAGAAAAAGTTCTTTCATGATGTCAAGCATTACATCTAGGATAATCCTTATTTGTATAAAGTTTGTACTAATAATATCAAATATAGATGCATAGCAAAGGAAGTGGTAAAAAATATTTTGTCTTATTGCCATGATAAAAAGGTAGGTGAACACTTTGATGCATGAAAAACTACAACCAAAGTGCTCCAATGTGGCTTTTATTGGCCAACTATGTTTAAAGTTGCTTATAATCATGTTGCAATTTATAATGAATGCCAAAGATCTAGAAACATATCCAAGAGGTATGCCCCTTAATAATATTCTTGTTTGTGAGTTATTTGATGTATGGGGAATTGATTTTATATGTTCATATCCATCGTCTTTATCTAATGAGTATACTCTTATAGCTATAGAATATGTGTCTAAATGGGTAGAAATAGTTGCTTTATAAACTAATGATGCTAAGGTTGAGGTTAACTTCTTAAGGAAAAATATTTTTTACATATTTTGGCACTCCTAAAGCAACTACTAGTGATGAAGGCACACATTTTTGTAATAAGCAACTATACGTACTCTTGAGTAAATACAGAGTCACACACAAATTTCTCAAAGCATATTATCCTTACATTAATGGACAAGTAAAGATATTTAATAAAGAACTTAAATGCATACTTGAAAAAATTGATAATATATCTAGGAAATATTAATATTTGAAATTGGATGATGTACCTTGGGCCTATAGGATAGCTTTTAAAAACCCCTATTGGTACGTTAGTGTATAGGCTTGTTTATAGGAAGGCCTATCACTTTCTTATTGAACTTTAGCATAAGGCTTATTGGGCTATAAAATTTTTAAATTTTAATATAAAAGTTGTAAGACAAAAAAGAATGTTTCAAATAAATAAATTGGATGAATTTCATTTCTAAGCTAATAAGAATGCAAAGATTTATAAGGAACGTACAAAGAAATGGCATGATAAGCATATTCTGTTATAGGACTTTGTTCAAAGACAAAAATTTTTTGTTAGTTAACTCCAAACTCAAGTTGTTTTTGAGAAACTTAAACACAAGGTGGTCTATAGCATATATTGTGAAAGAAGTTTATCCTTCATGTGTGGTAAAAATAATTCATTAGACAAAGGGCAAATGCTTTCAAGGTGAATAGTCAAAGGCTCAAGGCCTACATTGATGGTGGCTTTGACCCACAGAAGACCACCATTACATTGAAGGATCCAAAATGAGCTCCATAAGAAAGTAAGGTTATAGATTATAAATTAGAATTATAGGTTCATTTCTATTTTGTTTATTTTTCATCTTTGCACTTCACTTCCCTTTTTTTTTATTTCTGTGTTAAAATTAAGTCACATGCATATTTGGGGGTAGTAAGCTCATGTTTATTAGAAAGTATGAGATCCAAAAAGTTATCTCTTTTAAGTAAAATCTTTGAGTTCTCACCAAAACCATGGGAGTCTCCTTAACCTTGTGCATCCTTATTATTTAACATTAAGGACAATGTTACTTTTAAGTTTGGGAGTGGGAATCATCTAATTTGTGCTTAACCAGTTTTAAAATTCTTGATTTTGAACTTTGGATAAAATTTGCTTAATTTTTTTTAAATCACACATATGAATTGATGATTTTTTTCTCTTACTAAGTGTGATACACCATGCCAATTACAAAATTTGATTGAGAGTGAATTGGATAATTGAGATTGTAACAAATCTATTCTGGAGAAAGTGAATAATTTAGGTGTTAATTTTAATCTTTATCATGAGTAACAAACTCATGAGCATAAGAGAAGCATAATTGTGAGACTCGTTTGTATGCTAAGTGAAGGATTATGTGAACTTTATGTCATTATAATAGACACAATAAAACTTGTTTGAGTCCACTAAAAATGAAATGTTAGGCAACTTTTTGGTTTAAGAGTAATTTAGGTCATTATTTGAAATATTTTTATTAATTTTTACTTTACTGTGTTTAGCTGCTTAGCAATCGGAGGTTGGTATG
>JAOSIP010000063.1:0-2634 GCA_030586815.1 Candidatus Phytoplasma planchoniae | reverse complement strand
CCTCTATCAAAGTAGCACAATATTCCATGTTAAATTTAAAAACTTTTACTCTTTAAACAAATCCTTGGAAGTGCAAGATTTAGATTCCCAGATTCTCATTTGATAAGAAGATTTTTAGTAGAAGAAAATTTGTCACAAAATCCAAAATTTCAAAACAAATAGAGGTATGATTCCAACAAACTAATTGATCTATTTTCGGCAAAGCACAAGACAAGATTTTCACTAACTTTTCAATCAAGTGTTTATGATAGTTTAGTGCTCAATTTCAATCTAAAGGATCAGCAAGTTTTTAAATTTTTAATAGGTTTATTAGTACAAATGGTTTGCAGGATAACAGTTTTGTAGTGGCATTCATTTTTAGTTTGCATTAGAAGTGACTCATTTTCAGTTGAAAAATTAACATTATCCTTAACATATTTCAGTTTAATAGATTAGTTCAAAACAAATTGTCATCAATTAGTTTTAGATGCTTTCTAGTTCAAATTTTTGTTTAGAATTTGCGTCATTTTTAGTCCTTTTAACTTAACAAGAATGTGCTATTACATGAACCATATCCATAAATAAACCTTATCCTTATTTTAATCCAAATAACAGTTGGATTCTAGATTTGAATTCCAGATTTCTAGTAGAGAATAGGTCCTTTTATTAGTTGAATATTTTTAGCACGAGAATAAGTGCAACCAACTGAATTCAATAGATTAATTTCAACATATTTCTCAGTCAAAGATTACTCAATTTTAGTTCAAAAGATCTAGTTAATCTTTTAGATTTGCAACAGATTCTTTAGCAAAAACTTAGACACTTTTGTAATTTAATTTTCAGTTTCATTTTCAGTAGACTAGTTTAGCAATGGATTTCAAACATATTTTCAGTCCAAGCACAATCAGTAAATTCACAGTTATATCCTAGATTCTTATCCAAGAAATTTCAAACAACATTTCCAACTGAATAACAGCTGAAGTATATTAAAAATCAAGATTAAATGCATTAGAACCAATATATATAGTCTTTATATCAAACTTGTTCATTCAAGCAAATATTCATTCACAAGGTAATCTATCAACTTCATTAATATTCAAACATATATAAAAAATGATCAAATATTTATTCAAATTCAATCATATATCCATCAAACTCAAATTTCAATTTTGCCAAAAAGTTTACAGATATGGGGATAAGAAATGAAATTTTGAATCAAATTAATTCCTCCCCCTAAAACATGTAATATATGCAATCTAAGAACTAATACCTCCCCTTAATTATGTAAGACAATCATCTTATATTTTTGTGCTCTCCCTCAATTATTGGGATAATATACTCAAGCAAACATGTGTAAGGGTTATGCATCATTTGAAGAATTATGGCATATATTATATCATCAAAAGTCACAACCTATCTTAATTATCCATGTGACTTTTAAGCACATTTTCATCAAATTAATTCAATCAATTTCATCAAGTAAATGCTCATGACAATCAACTTTGTCATGTTCAAATTAATCAAGATATTTAAGATAGCAACTAAGCATGTAAATGCTTTATTTTCAAAATCATCTCAATTATTAATATGAACAGAAAATTTAAACTCATATTTTCACAACAATTTATCAATCTATATAAGCACACCAACCATTTCATCCCGATAAAAGACTTCAAATAAGCAAGGAGAGAAATATTACCAACACTTCAAGAACCACCTTCACTTTTCTCTTGTGCAATTCCTCTTCCAAGCATCCCTACAAAAGCAATTCAAATAGGATGCAAAGATACCCAAATCTTTTTGGGTCCTATAGGGTTAGGATTATCAACTTCTATGTAAAACCTTTTATAACCCATTTCTTTCTACATTTCTTAAAAATATTGTTTCCACAATACATACTTTTTATTATAAGCTTTATTCATGAATGGGCAATCATGCATTTTATGTCCTTGCTTATGACATGAATGGTATACAATAGTAGAACTGAATTGTGTACATGATTGAGAGAATGAACTCCCATCACACTTCCTCTTATGATTCCTTTTCCTAGGCTTTGTCTTAGTTCTTTTAGATGCATGACTAAGTTTAACGTCTAATTTTCTATGTGAACCTTGCACAACTTTCACATTTGCTTTTCCATCCTTTGAGTTGTCTAATGACTTTTTCAAGTCCTCAACTTTTTCTTTCAACATAGCATTTTCATTTATCAAATTTTGATAAAAAGAGAATCTATCAACTAATAATTTATTTTCCTTTTTAAGCTCATCAATTTCTTTCTCCTTTTCATGCAACATGGATAAATGAGTTTCAATTTTCTTTTCTTTTTCATATAGTATAGATGAGTGAGATTTCTTCAACTTAGTATATTTGATGACTAATTTCTTAAATTCTCCAAGCAATTTGTAATATGCATCATACAATTTATCATATGACAACTCATTATAAGAAGAAGATGAGGAACTTACTTTATTTTCACTCGTTTCACCCTCTGAAGAGTCTTTGTTATTGATAGCCATTAATGCCATTTTTTCTCGCGTTTTTAGAGAATAATCTTTATAAAACTTATAAGCACTTATAAAAGAATTAAAATTAAAATTATAATCATATACTACTTTATAAATTTCTTTAATTTGACTATAAGAATACAATTTTAAA
>JAOSIP010000062.1:0-2668 GCA_030586815.1 Candidatus Phytoplasma planchoniae | reverse complement strand
CTACATCACAAAGGATTTCACTCTTATACCTCCCTATGATTAGATTTACCTTGGCTTGCTCACTAACCCTTATCTTTCCACTATCATTTAACCAATGCAATTTATAGGGTTTAAGGTGCTTAATAGTGGCTAATTGGAGCTTCTCTACCATAGTTAGGCTAACAACATTTGTACAGCTACCCCTATCAATGATAAGGCTACGTACCTTTCCTTGAACCATACATCTTGTGTGGAAGATATTTTCCTTTTGAGCATGGTCCTCCTCTTTACTTTGAGCATGTAATAGCCTACGGATAACCAGCATCTCTCCCTACATGGCACTAATTTCTTCATGCCCTTCACTCTCATCAGATGGTAGTTGATTCTTTTCTTGCTCACTTTTGGATTCTACTCCCCATTTCCTCTCATAATCATGACTCGTTAGTTCAGACATTGAGATGTCACGTGACCCCTTCAAAGATATTTAAAGCATTAAATCTCCTAGTTTGTAGCTTTTGGGGGTTCAGTGATAGCTTAGTTTTGAGAGGATTGGACTTATGGCCTCTTGCTAAAGTTGGACTCCTTCTCCTTATAGGCCTCAGTTCTAATGGGTTTTGGGGTAATTTTTAGATTCCTCTTCCCCCAAGGTGTTGATGTGTGGCTAGTTTTGGGTGGCCCCTGTCTCACCAATTGTTTCTCTACTTTTTGGGCCATGTGGAGCATATCTTCTAACTCCACATAATGCTGCAAATCCACTACTACTATAATCTCCCAGTTCAACCCATATAGGAAGTGAGCCATATAGCTTCTTGGTCTTCTTGCACATTGGCTTAGATCATTGCCATTTCCATCTCTTGGCAATATTCTTCCATCGATCTTGACCCCTGAATTAGTCTTTGGAGCTTTTGATGAAGCTTTCGGTAGTAGTGACTTGGCATAAACCTTTTTCTAATGATGGCTTTCATTTCCACCCAAGTGCGAATAGGTGGCTCCATATTTATTTTTCAGCAAATAATGAGCTAGTCCCACCATACCAAGGCATACTCAACAAACTCCACAGCTACAAGCTTCACTTTCTTTGCTTCGGAGTAATTGTGGCAGTCAAAAACAAGCTCAACTTTCTTCTCCCATTCCAAATAAGCCTCAGGGTCATTTTTTCCTTTGAAAGTTGGGATGGTCATCTTGATGTTGCTAAGGTCATTATCCAAATCTTGGCCTCAATTAGGTTGATTTCAGGGCTAAAATTCAAGCGTCAGCTCTCCATGATCTCTCCCTCCCCTTCGGTATCTTGGAGCCCTTGGAACGGATTGAGCCTTTTCATAATCAGAATCAGTTTCCACCTCCCACTAGTGTTGCCTCCTACTTTGCCTTGTTGTATGAGATTCCTCCTTTATGGTAGCAATCATAGCGGTGGTACTTTTCATTTGATCTTGGAGATTGTTTAGGCTTGTAAAAACTCTTTCAAATTGTCGTTGCATGGCTTTGATAGTGAAGAGAATGTCCTGGGCCTCAATATCCCTCACTCCACTGGATTTTCTTCCTTTAGACCCCATAGCACCTCCTAAAAATTAGACTAAAACTTTCCACACAGTATATAAATAATCAAGATTGGTCAACTAAAGATGAGATCGGTCGACTAATCGTAGTGCAAAATTTATTCACAAGTTGGTTGACTAGAAGGTGGTCAATCGATTGGGAATTTAGGGTGCTCTTGGGTTTGTTTTGAAATTCAATTCGGTCGATGGTCGGTCGACTAGCCACAGCACAATTTTGCTTCTTCAATCGGTCAACTATTCTTTCAACAACCAGATTCTGTATTTTTTTAAAAAATTAATCTAAATTCTTCACTTCACTCCCTCACGTGTATCACTCAGAAAGGAAATTTTTCATTCTACCCTCGTGTATATACTCTTTTTGGCTTTTTTTATAATAGGCTCACCTCTCTTGCCTTTTTCAACTCACCTTCTCCAAATCCCAATTCTGTAAAAAGAACTTATTCTCAAGCAAAGGAATAGGGTAGGGATAAGTCCAAGAAGATTATAACAGTTTTAGGCAAGGTTAGAAGGGTAATTTTGGCAGCCTAACTTTATTTGAGAAATGGTGAGACAATTTAAGAAATCCTGAATAAATGGCTAAAAAAATCAAAATAAATAAATAAAATTCTCAGAAAAATAAATATGGAAGATAAAGGAATATGAAATTTCCTAATTGGTTTGAGAAATCCTCAAAATCCTTTTTTAGAAAATTTAGAAATTTAGTTTTGAGCAAATTGAACAACCACATAAAAATGACACAGATTTTAGTGGTCGGAAAATTTGGATTTTTCAGAATAATTTTGAGGCAAATCTGGGAATATAAGAAGGGATAAGATAGTATCAGGTGTAATATGGAATACTCTCAAATTTGGGAATTTTTAGATAAAGAAAAATAATTTATCCAAAATTAGGAACTTAGATCTGTATATTAGGTAGTATTCTGGCAGATTCTAAGATATGTTGATTTTTGGAAAGGATTTTGCCAAAATATTTCAAGATAAAATTGAATCAAAGAATTTTAGGAATTATGATTTTTTTAGTGGCTGCTATAGACGCTTTTATTGTGATTTTTGAAGGTAATGTTATTATTAATTTTATTCAAAATAATTTTAAGAATAATTCGAAAATTATCTACAAAGATAATATTATTCTTG
>JAOSIP010000061.1:0-2711 GCA_030586815.1 Candidatus Phytoplasma planchoniae | reverse complement strand
ATCCGCTTTTAAAAACTGCTGTAATTCCTGAGCGTTTCCTTTCAGGAACCGTTCTTAGCCTGTCAGTGTTTATCACACTGGTCATTGGTCAATTGACAAGATAATTAGGCCTCTTTGGCGCCCTATGTGCTAACATGGACTTTCCTAAATTAGAAATTTTTAATTTCAAAAAACTATCTAACTTCGATCACCTTCCATTATTCTTATCATCGATTATTTTAACAAATTTTTTTTAAAATTAAATATTAATTTAAATAATTATTTTTCCAAAATCAAAGATAAATCTATTTTACCCTTTTCATTAATACAAATACATTTAGCTAAAACTTTTTGTCCTATCGAAATAACATCTTCAACACATTCAACTTTCGCATTAGATAATTTACTAATATGAATAAATCCTTCAATCCCAGGAAAAATCTGAACTATAGCAGCAAAAGAATGACCACTTTTTTTATCATACAAAATTTTTATAATAGTAACTTCATACACTTTACCTATTTTTATTTCATCTACTAAATTCAAAATATATTTAGATACTTGATTAACAATACTTTCATTATTATGCATAATAAAAATATTACCGTTTTGTTGAATATCTATTTTAACATTATCATAAGTCTCAATGATTTGATTAATAATTTTACCACCAGCACCAATAATATCACGAATTTTATCTACAGGAATATTAATCATCTTCACCTTTGGAACATAAACGGACATATGTTCTCGAGGTTTTTGAATAGTATTGTTCATCTTTTCTAAAATTTCTATTCTGCCTAAACGAGACTTTTCCAAAACTTCTTGTAAAATATTAAAACTAATACCTTCTATTTTAATATCCATTTGCGCAGCTGTAATACCTTTAATAGTACCGGCGATTTTGAAATCCATATCACCTTTTTGATCTTCTAAACCTTGAATATCACTTAAAACAGCATAATTATCTTCGTTTTCAAAAAATAATCCCATTGCTAAACCTGCTACAGGCCGTAATAAAGGTACTCCTGCATCCATCAAAGCCATAGAAGCTGCACAAATAGTTGCCTGAGAAGATGAACCATTAGATTCTAAAATTTCCGATACTACCCTAATAGTATATGGAAAATCTTTTTCAATAGGAAGTACATTAGATAAAGCTTTTTTAGTTAACATTCCATGACCAATTTCTCTTCTAGAAGGCATCATATATTTACCAATTGAACCTACAGCAAAAGGTGGAGAATTATAATGAACAATAAAAGATTCTTTTTCTTCTTCACTAAGATCATCTATTAATTTACATTCACTTAAAGCACCAATAGTAACCACCGCTAAACTTTGAGTTTCACCTCTAGAAAAAAGAGCTGATCCGTGAGTACGAGGCAAAACACCTACTTCAGTTTGAATAAAACGAATTTCGTTTAAAGTTCGACCGTCAATTCTTTTTTTTTCTTTTAAAACAATTTCTCTCATTATATCTGTGAATAAATCATTAAATATATGTTTAAATTGTTCTTTTGTTTTTTCCAATTTATATTGATGTTCACAAGCAACAATAAAATCTTTGGGTATATTAATTACAAATTCTTTATCTTCTATAAATTTTTCCCAAATAATATGTTTAATATTATTAATTTCATCTGAAAAAATCTTTTTAACAAATGTTTTATTAATTAATTTTTTAAAATTATTTTTAAAAATATCAAAATATTTAAATTTAAATTTATTAAACAAATCAATATTATAATTATTTATTGAATGAATATTTTTAACAATATTTAATTTTCTTTTAATTTCTTCCTGGAAAATACATAATTGTTTAATAAATTCATGACCAAATAACATAGCTGATATTAAATCTTTTTCTGAAATTTCTTTAGAACTAATTTCTATCATATTTAATTTATCTTTAGTACCACTTAATAATAACCATAAATCAGAAATATTTTTTTGTTGAGGATCAGGATTAATAATGAATTTATTATTAACTCGACCTACGCATACTGCTGCAACAGCTTTATAAAAAGGAGCGTCAGAAATTAAAGCGGCTAAAGAACTACCTAAAATAGCAAAAATTTCATTATTACAACTATCATCATTACTTAAAATAGTATTTACAATTTGAATTTCTTTATTAAAATTCTTAATAAATAATGGTCTTAATGTTCTATCTATCAAACGAGCATTCAATATACCTGCATCAGAAGGTTTACCTTCTCTTTTAGAAAAATTTCCTGGTATTTTTCCTGCTGCATAAAATTTTTCTTGATAAAAAATCATTAAAGGTAAATAATCTAAAGAAACTTCATTATCACCAACAACTAAAACACTTAATAAAACAGTATCTTTATAACGCACTAAAATAGAGCTATTAGCTTGTTTAGCTAATTTATTAACTTCTATAATAAGTAAATTATTTTCAAAAGTAGTTTCAAACACTTTTAAAGTCATGAAAATCCCCTTTTTTTCTAAAATAAATGCGAAAAACATCACAAACTACTTTTGAAAATAAAATATTAAAATTTAAAATGGCGCCTATGCTAGGGATCGAACCTAGGACATTCTGATTAACAGTCAGATGCTCTACCAACTGAGCTACATAGGCTTAAATAACACTTTTATAATTACCTAAAAACCTTAAAAAATGTACTTCTTAAGTTTCCGGTTTTGGTAGAGAATGAGGGGATCGAACCCCCGACCTTCTGCTTGTAAGGCAGACGCTCTCCCAG
>JAOSIP010000060.1:0-2716 GCA_030586815.1 Candidatus Phytoplasma planchoniae | reverse complement strand
CTTAATCAACCATATACCTAAAACAACATACTTTAGGAAATAGTTGGGTGCCCCCTCATACATAAGAGGAAAAACTAGGAATTGTATGTGCACATTGGCATTAGATACAAAAAGGACAAGAAAGGTTGAATCCTTGAGCCTGGTAAGCAGAGCTACCCTAGCTTCCACACCCCTTGCCACTATCTTTACATACAACATGCAAACCATAGACCCCTTTACTAGTACTTACAATAAAATTTATAAGATTTGTAAGGATTTATTATGGAATACTTCTAAGAGAAATAAAGGCCAATACCATGTCAACTAGGATAGTATCATGCACCAAACACAAGGTACAACAATGCTGTGCATTTATAGGTAGGGCCCATAAAGTGCAAGGCTAAAATACAATATAAAATTAAAACATGATGAAGGTAGTACAACAACCATAGTTTAGAAAAAAATAAATTGCAAAGCCCAATTTATTTTCAAAACAAATAAACAACCAAAGTTTGTATTTTAAATAACGTTTGAAAAATACTAAATCAAGTAAACACATATAGACTAGTCTATGCCTTATTTAAAATTGCAAACATTTAGATTGTGGCACTACTAATTAAAAGATACATAAAGTCCCAAAAAAATAAAAGTGAAAAATAAAGATAGTGATCCAAATATTACACGTCCCTTTCCAAGACCTTAGCCATACCATCTGTACCAAAAAATGTTTATAGAGAAAAAGGAATGAGTATATAACTTACTAAAGGAATCTTTAAAAATAAACTAGGAAATAATAATTAAACTATTTTTATTAGAAATTTTATTAACATATGAAAATATTCAGTCATTCATTATTCAATAATTGATCATATGTGAATGCAGCATCCGAATCTCTATTATGGTAATTCATGACGCTTAATGCTTGACTCTGATATGAAGGGTCATCTAATACATAAAAAAAATATGTCAACAAGTCGGATAATTTATCCTTTTCTCAAAAAAAGTTGGCTATACCTCTCATGGTAGTTAGGTTTGATGACCCATGGTAGTTAAGCTTGACCACCCACGGTAACAGATTGCATATGAATTTAAATGTACAAACATTACCAAAATTATAGAAAAATAAAAAATATTTTTATATTTTTAATAATTAATAAATATTACAGTCAAATAATTTATTTAGCTAATTAATGTATAATTTTCTAATTAAAATCAATCCATAATTGTATAATACAGAAAATAGAATTTCTTTTCTTTTTCTTAAGACAATGATTTACTTGTATGGTACATTAAAATTATATACTAACATTTATAATTGATTGTAGAAAATTAGTTATTTCCTTTACCTAAATTGCCTCAAGTACAATCACCATGTTCCATATGATAAAACCAAATAAAATGGAACAACCCTAGCATTTAAAGTGAATAAATTCATATTAAAAGTCTTAATTAAATTCTATTTTTTAATTGGACCAAACTGGACAGGTTCGACTAGTTAGACTAGACCAGCTAGTTCAGAATTTACTCTTGACCTAGCAGTTACAAAGAATTTAAATTCTTTATAATTGCTCATTTCCTTGGCCCTAATGGTCTCCCTAGTCATCTCGTTACTTGCCTATGATGCCCATTTTCCTCTTAGCCACCACCAAGCCCCCCTCCAATAGCTCTTGCCAATGATCG
Source organism: Candidatus Phytoplasma planchoniae (assembly GCA_030586815.1). Classification (GTDB taxonomy): domain Bacteria; phylum Bacillota_I; class Bacilli_A; order Acholeplasmatales; family Acholeplasmataceae; genus Phytoplasma; species Phytoplasma planchoniae. Next base: position 1,057 of record JAOSIP010000060.1, on the reverse strand, counting down.
ATACTAGCTACACTTTCCCCAGTTTTTGTTTCTTTCCTAAAATTGGCAGCACTTGTTGTTAGTTACAATAATAACCTCCACTATTGATGCTGCACCAGATCAGTGCACTGCTGGCGTCCAGTCCTCTACTGTCTCCTTAACGTCATACCCACCCACTACTAGAATAATAGGCAATTACAGTACTAAGAATTGGGTTAGGCTCTAATCACCCCTGATCTCCAACCCTAGTGATCCAAAACCCTCATTGGCTTCTATATCCTCTCTAAACACTCACCCTCACCCTCATATAGAGCTACAACACCACCACACCTCTACCTATGCAGTACACTCTTCCTATTGTCGATATTTCTGGTTCCTACTAACCAAAGAGAAAGAGAGCTCACCCAACATTGGCAAGTCCTTAAGCGACGGTAGGTGGCGACTCATGATGGTGGAGGATGGCTAGATCACCTACATTGAAGGAGGAGATGGCTAAGTGCTTTGGATATCACTATTCATATTCTTTATAGAAGAGAAATTTTTTTATAAAATTATGCCCTTAGTTCTCTCATTTTAAACACTAGTGTTTGGACCACCATAATATTTAATTTTCACAATTAGGTCCTCAATACTAGCATTCTTAGGTGAATACCAATTTCAAAAGAAATTTTAATTCCTTAAACCATAATTTATATTATTCTCTTCAAAAATTTTGGTTTATTACATTCTTTCCCCCTTAAAAAGAGTTTTATCCCCTAAACTCACATATTTGAGTTCTCAGACAAGTAGAGGTGCTCTTGCCACATTTTTAGCTCCAATTCCAAAATGGCTTCATTCTCGGCATGATGATTCCTTAGAACTTTGATGAATCAGATAATGTACCTTTGAGGTAGATGACCATAGTGTTCAAGCATGCAAATTAGACACCTCGTAAATCATATCATTTCTCACTTGTATGGCGACAATCTCTAGGTTGATAATCCAATTGGGTTTAGCTATAAACTTCTTTAATAGTGATAAATAAATAACATTATGTACCTTTTTTTAACAAACCAATTTCCTCTTGTAAAGAGGTTAA
>JAOSIP010000006.1:0-29917 GCA_030586815.1 Candidatus Phytoplasma planchoniae | reverse complement strand
TGGCAGTGTCCTCTTGACTAATTTGCTTTCGTCGCAACCTGCTTTTATGGTCTGCTCTAATCTGACATTCTTTCGTCTACCCGACCGACCATATCCTTTCAGGGTTTATCAGCCCTGGCTATTGGTTAGATAGGCATTTTTGGGCCCGTACATCTAATATTATATAATAAAAAATTAATAAAATATTATTATTAAGAGACTTGACATAATGTTTAAAAAGTAATAGAATAAATTTAGCAGTCATGGTAATTGAGTGCTAAATTGTTTATTGTTTTTATATAAAAAATTTTTTAATCGATAAATACTTGACAAGATGGTACTTTATTAGTTACAATAATTTCAGCAGTTATGATTCGTGAGTGCTAAATTTTTTTAAATCAGATAGAGTTGTTGAAAAAAGCTAAATTTTGTAAAATAAATTATTAAAATTACTTTTAGTTATATTTAAAAAATATTAAATTTATTTTGAAAAATTTTTTTATTATATGATATAAATGTGGTGAATATTATGTTAATATTCAGTTGATTATAGATGTGTTTTATTATTATTTTTGGAATAAAATTTATTAAATTGATGATGATTAGTAAAATAAGTCAAATGTAAATTATGATAATAATATTATGACAAAGATAAATTTAAACCTATTAAATTAAGGTAAGGAATTTTTATGATAAAGAATAGAAAATAAAATTATGATGATGACGAAAATTATATTTTTTCAAAGGATTCTAAAAATTGATTTCTAATAGAGAAAGATTAATTTTAAAAGCAATTATTGAACATCATTCAGAACATCAGCAACCTATTAGCTCGAAATTTTTGTCGCGTTTATCTTATTTAAAATATTCCAGTGCTACTATTCGTTATGATATGGCTCAATTAGAAAAAAAAGGTTATTTATGCAAAACTCATGCATCTAGTGGTAGAATTCCTTCTTTAAAAGGATATATTTTTTATTTTAATCATTTAATAACTAGAAATCATGATATTTTTCAGCAAATTTCTTTATTTGAGAATATTTTTAAGAATAAAAATTTTAATAAAGAAACTATTGTGAGAGAGGCATTAACTTTGTTAGGAAATGTTACTCGTTATCTTGTAATTTTAGCTTTTCCCAATGCTTTAACAACTCATAAGGTAGCCAAGATTGATTTAGTTTTATTAAGCCCTGAACAAGTTATTGTTTTAATAATAACTAATTATGGTCAAATTCGTTATCAGAGTATTTTTTTAGAACCTTGCAATAATTTTGATTTTAAAAACGTTAAAAGTATTATTTTAGCTATAAATAACACATTATTAGATAAATATTTGTGTGAAGCTATTAAAATTTTGCAAGAAAAAAATATTGAAAATGATTTTTGTAATGCGCAATTATTTGATAAATTAGTTAATATTCTAATAGAAATTTTTTATAATTTTAATACAAACAATTCCCATATTTATGGTATTAATAATTTAATTAACAATTTTAGTTGGGCTGATAGCAATACAATGAAAGAGATTTTACATATTTTAGATACTAATAAATTAAATGAAATGTTATTTGATGCTCATAAATACATTTTTAAATTTAATAATCGAATACGTTGGGTATCTTGTCATAAGTTTGCTATTATCTCTATTCCCTGTGAAATTAAAAAATTTCTAGATCAAAAAATGTTTATCGCGGTTTTAGGTCCTATGACTATGGCTTATCCAGAAGTAATTCCGTTGTTAGAATATTTGTCTGTAAATTTATCTCAAACTTTTTACAGTAAAACAAATTTTATTCCTGATAAATTGGAAGAAATTTGCTAAATAATTTATTAAAGTATTATTAACAATAAAATATTAAATTTGTAAATTAATAAAAGGAGTTTAATTCAAGAATTTATGAATTTTGAAGAATGTTCAAAACAAAACCCTAATAATAATTGTAAACAACATGAAAAAAACATAGATGAAAATAATTGTTCTTGTAAGGAAAAAAAAGTTCAATCAAAAAAAGTTTCTTCTGATCATTCATCTCCCGAATATAACACATCTTCAGATATTAATTCCAATAAAGCAGAAACTTTAATATTGAATTACGAGGATCAAAGTGATAATAAAAATTCTATTTCAGACATTGAATCCAATGAATTTATTATACCTAATGAAAATGATTTTCAAATGTTAAAAAAACAATTAAATGATTTAAAAACAGAAAACGTTAATCTTAAAAGAGATCTGCAGGAAGCACATCAACAAATAACCAATGATAATTTGAAATATTTAGCTGATTTTGATAATTTTAAAAAGCGTATTACTATTCAAACGAATAGAGAAATTAAATATGCTTTAACAGATTTTATTAAAAATATTTTAATTCCTTTAGAACAATTCGAAAAGGTTTTAGAAATGCCTAAAGTAGATGACTCTGTTAAATCTTTTTTATTGGGTTTTAAAATGATTCATAAACAAGTTAAGGATATTTTACAAAAAGAAGGTGTAGAAGAAATTAAAGCTTTGGGTGTTAAATTTGATCCAAATTTTCATTATGCTTTGGAAAAAATATCAGATTTAAAACAACCTAATGGTATAAATGTTTTAGTTTTACAAAAAGGTTTTTTATATAAAGATTTAGTTATAAAACCAGCTATGGTAAAAGTAAATGAATGGAGTGATAAAAATAATGACTAAAAAAAATACAAATTCAAGTCCAATTATTGGAATAGATTTAGGTACTACAAATTCTTGTGTGGCTTGCATGGAAAATGGACAACCAAAAGTAATTACTAATTCAGAAGGGGATAGAACTACGTCTTCTGTGGTGGCTTTTAAAGGTGATGAAATAATCGTTGGTAAAGCTGCTAAACGACAGATGGTGACCAATCCTAATACTATTCTTTCGATCAAAAGAGAAATGGGTAAAAAAGGTTATTATAAAGAGTATAATGGTAAAAAATATACTCCTCAAGAAATTAGTGCTATTATTTTACAAAATTTAAAAAAACAAGCTGAAGATTATTTAGGTATGACTGTAACAGAAGCTGTTATTACAGTACCTGCTTATTTTAATGATGCTCAAAGACAAGCTACTAAAGATGCTGGTAAAATTGCTGGATTAGATGTTAAAAGGATTATTAATGAACCTACAGCAGCAGCTTTATCTTACGGATTAGATAAAAATACTCAAAAAGAACAAAATATTTTAGTATTTGATTTAGGTGGAGGTACTTTTGATGTTTCTATTTTGAATATCGCAGAAGGTAATTTTCAAGTTTTAGCTACTGCAGGTGATAATGTATTAGGTGGTGATAATTTTGATGATGCTATTGTAGAATTTTTAATTAGAATTTTCCACGAAGAGCATGGAATTGATTTGAAAAAAAACAAAGATTTAACTGCTTTACAACGTTTAAGAGAAGCTGCTGAAATGGCTAAAAAAGAGTTAAGTAATGTTGTATCTACGGTTATATCTCTTCCTTTTATTTCTATGGCTGCTGATCAAACTCCTTTGCATTTAGAATATACTTTGACTAGAACTAAATTTAATGAAATCACTAAAAATTTAGTAGATCGTTGTATAACTCCTTTGAGACAAGTTTTGAAAGATGCAAAATTGCAAGTATCACAAATTGATCAAGTTATTTTAGTAGGTGGTTCAACAAGAATTCCGGCTATTCAAGAATTAGTTACTAGAGAATTAGGCAATAAAAAAATAAATAAAAGTGTTAATCCTGATGAAGCTGTTGCTTTAGGGGCAGCTATTCAAGGGGGAATTTTAAGAGGTGATGTTCAAGATATTGTTTTATTGGATGTAACTCCTTTATCCTTAGGAATTGAAACTTTAGGCGGGATATTTACTAAATTAATTGATCGCAATACTACTATTCCAACTTCCAAATCCCAAATTTTTTCAACTGCAGTAGCTAATCAATCTTCTGTTGATATTAATGTGTTACAAGGAGAAAGAGCATTAGCTAAAGATAATCAGTTATTGGGTAGTTTTCAATTAACAGGTATTCCACCTGCTCCAAAAGGTGTTCCTCAAATCGAAGTTACTTTTGATATTGATGTAAATGGTATTGTTTCTGTGTCAGCTAAAGATTTAGGTACTAATAGAAAACACAGTATTACTGTTTCGGGAGGCAGCGGTTTAAGCGAAGAAGAAATTCAAAAAATGATAAAAGATGCCGAAAAAAATGCAGAAACAGACAAAATTAAAAAAGAACGTATTGTTTTACGTAATGATGCTGATAATTTTATTTTCCAAACGCGTCAAACTTTAGAATCTTTAAAAGATTCGATAGAAGAGCAAGAAAAAAATGATATCGAAGCTAAGATTCAAGATTTAGAACAAATTTTAAAAGGTGATGATTATGATTCTATTAAAGAAAAATTAAGTATTTTAGAAAAAGCTTCACAACAACTTGCTGTAAAGGCTTATCAAAAAGCGCAACAGCAAAATAATAAAGAAAATCAAAATCAAGATACTACTCAAGAAACTGCTAAAACAGAAGATAAAGTAGTAGATGCCGAGTTTGAAGATAAAAAATAAGATAAAAAAATAATAAAACCAAAAAAAGATATTAATAACTTTTTTTGGTTTATTTATTAATTTTTATTTATCTTATTACAACGAGGAGTTTTATTTTGAAACAAAAAAAAGACTATTATGAAGTTTTAGAATTATCACGCGATGCTAAATTGGATGATATTAAAAAAGCTTATCGACGTCTTTCAAAAAAATATCATCCTGATGTTTGTAAAGAAGCTAATGCTGATGCTAAATTTAAAGAAGTGCAAGAAGCTTTTGATGTATTAAGTAATACCAACAAACGATCTCAATATGATCAAATGGGTCATAATTTTAACAATCAAGGTTTTAATAGTGATTTTCAAGGTTTTCAAAGTGCTAATTTTGAAGAATTTGAAGATTTGTTTTCAAGTTTTTTTGGACGTAGAAAAAGCAATCGCCATCAAGAAGATATTAAAGGTGAAGATCATCATATAAAATTAACTATTAGCTTTATGGAATCTGTTTTAGGTACTCAAAAAACTGTTAAATTCAATGTTAAAGAAAATTGTGAAAAATGTGATGGTACAGGAGCTAAAACTAAAAATGACATTCGAATTTGTAATGTTTGTAAAGGAAATGGTTATATTTCTTATACTCAACAAGGTTGGTTTGTAAGTGTTTCGAAACAAATATGTCCTGAATGTGGCGGTAATAAAAAAATTATTTTAGAAGAATGTAAGTTTTGTAAAGGTGTAGGTATGGTTAAAAGTGAACATAAAGTAACTTTAAATATACCTGCCGGCGTGGAAAGTGGTATGAGATTAAAATCCCCGAATCAAGGTCATCAAGGCTCCTCAGGAGCGCCTAATGGTGATTTGTATGTTGATATTAATGTTCAACCTCACAAAACTTTTCAACGTAAAGGAAATGATATTTTTTCTTCAATATTAATTAATTTTTATCAAGCAGCTTTGGGTACAATGATTAATGTCGACACTATTCATGGTAATGTTCGATTAAAAATTCCTGCTGGTACACAAACTGATACTAAATTTAGATTAAAAAACAAAGGAGTTCCTTATGTTAATTCTCCATTTAGTATAGGTGATCATTATGTTATTGTTAAAATTTATACACCACAAAATTTATCCAATACACAAAAAAAATTATTTGAACAATTAGAAGAATTAGAAGAATTAAATCGAAAAGCTAAAACTAATTCATCTTGGTTTAATTTTTGAATCGCACAAATAAAAAAAATCATTAATAAAATAGTAAACATTATTAAAAAATATATTTTTGTCAGTTTAAAAGATATTTATAATATTGTTATTTTAAGTGTATAGCCTAATCATGATAATAATCTTTGGAGGTTGCCTAAAAACATTATAAAAGTAGGCTTGATTAATTATCAACCTCAGTTTTTTTAAAGTAACTATAAACCACATCTAAAACTTGATGTAGAATTATATCGCAACTTAGAACTCCCGAAAGGTAGATTATTAAAAAAATCTTAAAACAGATAGGTATAGCTAACCCCCCGAGAAAAAAGCGAAATTTAGAGTAGTCGTCAGTTTAATTCTAGAATTGGAATATTTTAGAAGAACCACTTTATCATGACGAAAGGTAATAACCTTTATACTTTACATGGCGAAAGAGTTTCAATATCTGTAATCAGATATTAGTAGGCGCGCCGGATGCTTGGAAACTTGCTTGTCCGGTGCTGCGGGGGTTAGTTTGGAATTGTATAAAAGAAATAATATTTTTTTAAACTGATTTTAGTTAATCTATTATGATAAAAATATCGCAATCATTATATGATTTTATAATGATGGTATTTTATTTATTTATTATTATAATTTAATAATCTTTATAATCAGTTTATATATAATAATTAATAAATAAAAAAATATAATATATTATTTTATTTATTGAATTTGACTTTTTTTGTTAGTTAACAAAAGAAAGAAATTGGAAATTATTTATGATTTTAGTGAAATATCCTTTATTATCTTATTATAAACCCTATTTTTATTATAGTTTAGAAGAATATATTTTAAATTATTTTTTAAAGAATGATGATGAAATTTATTTTTTTTTCTGGACCATGCAAGGGGTAGTAATTGGTCGTAATCAGATTATTGAAAAAGAAATTAATTTAGAATTTATTAAAAAAAATAAAATTGAATTTTTTCGTAGGCCGAGCGGAGGCGGTTGCGTTTATAATGATTTTAATACTCCGATTTTTAGTTTTATTTTTCGAAATAAATGTTTAGATTTTAATTTTAAAAACTATTTAAATCGTATTATTAAAGCTTTTAATTGTTTAGGTGTACCTTTATATTTTAGTGGTCGAAATGATATTTTATTAAAAGGTAAAAAAGTTTCTGGTAATGCTTTTTGGAAAAATAAAAATGGAATTGTTATGCATGGTACTCTACTTTATCAATGTGATATTAATACAATGATACGATGTATTACTCCAAACAATCAAAAATTAATTTCTAAGGGTATTGATAGTGTACGTTCGCGAGTTACTAATTTAAAAAAATATCTTTCTGATATGACGCAATACGAATTAATTTATTATTTGGAAAATTTCTTAAAAAAGACAGAGTTAACTTTAACAAATAAAGATTTAATTTCTATTAATGAATTGGCTCTTAAATATAATTCTTCTACATGGTTATTTAATCATCCTATTTATTCTAAAATTTTACAACATTGTTTTGAATGGGGCGAAGTTAAAGTTTCTTTAGAATTAGAAAATGGTTATATTAAAAAAATGCAATTATGGGGTGATTTTTTTCATATTAGAGAAAATTTAGATAAATTTTGTGTTTTTTTTAAAAATATTTTATTCCGAATAGAAGAGATTCAAAAAGTTTTACAAAATATTAATATTAATGATTATATTTTAAACGCTTCAAATCAAGATTTTTTGTTTTTATTAAAACAAGGTGTAATTGATTACATGAAATAATAAACTAATATTTTATAAATTTAGAAAATAAAATTTAATAAATAAATATTTTTTTAATTCGAATTAAAAAAATATTTTTTCAAATGCGATTTAATATAGATAATGTCAAAATATTATATTATTATGCTTTATATAAATATTTTTAAAATATAAAAGTTAGTTTTTCGGTAAATAGATATAATTAATTTTTTTATATAAGATATTATTTTTGATCATGAAATTAAAAAAATATTTTAGAGATAATTTCTGCCAAACATACTTATTATTTTTAAATAATTTTCTTGTTTATACTTCTTAATAAAAATGTATAATATAAGAAAGGTATATATAAAGATTTATTATGAAGATTTTTTCATTAAAAAAAGTGATTATTAGCGCTTTATTATTAACAATTTCTTTTTTCATTGAATTTGTATTTACTAAATTTTTTTTTCAAGATTGTCACGGAGCTTTAATAAAATTAGAATTATTACCTATAATTTTAATAGGGTTTTTGTTTGGTTTTAAATTTAGTTTATGTGCTAATTGTATTTATGTTGCGATCCATACCGCGTTAGAATGGTCTATTATTACCGCATTTAGTTTAAATAAAATAAAATATTTGCAATTATTGTTTGTAGTATTTTTTTTTATTTTACCATATATGGCTTATTCTTTGTCTGGTTTATTTTATACTCGAAAGTCGCCATATTTAATTAAAAAAAATATTATAACTAGTTTATTATTAATTTCTTTGATTCAAATTATTTCTTATATAGTGTGTATTTATATTTTTTATTATTATGCTTATGACTCTGTGTTTTGTATATTTGAATCAGATTCTTGGATAATAAATCAATTAAACCTTAATTTATCTGTATATTGGATATTTTTTATTTATATCAATGTCACCATTTGGTTAACTAATTTAATTATTGGGTCTATTTTATGTTTTTTAAAACCTATTATTAACGAAAATATAGAATTAGGCTTATAATAAGATTCATTTTTATTTTTAATATTTTAGATAAATTTATTAACAATTTTTAAATAATCTAATCTGGGGTGATAACTATAAGGTATTTGCCATAATTCGTTAATAAAAGTTTGATAATCAATACTTTTTAACGAATATTGTTTTGTAAAATTGATTAAAAAAGATATGGGCATATAGAAGTATTGGTTATAGCATTTAAAATTAATAATTAAAAAAGCTATTCCTTTTAGTTCGTGTATGTTTTGTAAACAAACCTTTTGATGATTAGGAATATTTTTTAAAGGAAATTTATTTAAATTATTTGTTTCTTTAACATCGAAAGACAAATATTTACCTTTATAAATACCTTGATAATCTGGTAAGGATTTTAAACGATAATAAGCTTCTATAATTTTAGTTTTATTTCTTTGGGCATATTCCACTTTAACTACTTGTATAGGGATCTCGTTTTTATGAATAAAAGCAATTTTATTTTCCTTATAAAAATTATTAGTTAAATTAATATCTTGTTCTAATTGTTTGCCTAAATTGCTGTTTTTATTATAAGTAAAATTTTGATTATTTATTTTAATTGGATATTTCATATTTTTATTTATTTTATAACTTTCTAAATAAATATAAAAAATTGATATTAATTTTTTTAAAGCTATAATAAATAGTGATTAACCAAATAAAAGTGGTTTTAAAAATAATTAACATCACATTAAATTTATTTATTTTTATTTTCCCAATATAATTTATATTATAAATTTTAATTAATAATGATAAAAAAATTAAAAGAATCGGTAAATGTTTCGAAATTGTTTAAATTAATGATATATATTATTAATTTTTAAGGAGAGTTCTATTAAAACAAATGCAAGAAATCAATTTTTTCGCTTTAGGGGGTATAGGGGAGAATGGTAAAAATTTTTACCTCTTAAAAATCAATTCTTCTTATTTTATTTTAGATGCTGGTTTAAAGTATCCTAGTGTATTGGTTAATGGTATTGATGCTATTTTACCGGAATATCATAAATTAGAATCTATTAAAAATGAAATTAAAGGTATTTTTATTACTTCAGCTTTAGAAACTTATTCAGGGGCTTTACCTTATTTAATTAAAGAATGGTCTATCCCCATTTATGCTTCTGATTTCGCTTTAGAAGTAATTAAATTTAATTTAAAACAAGCAAATATAGATTTATCTTCTTTAAAATTGACTGTTATTAAAGATGATATGAAAATTATTATTGATAATATTCAAGTTTTTGTTTTCGGGATATCTCATTTTTTGCCAGGAACTTTAGGTGTAGCTTTTGAAACTTTTTCAGGAATGATTATATATATGAGTGCTATGCATATGCAACAATCTAAAAATAATTTTTTTCAAACTAATTTTACAACTTTAGTAGAATTAGCTCGTAAAAAGGTTTTAGCTTTATTATTAGTTTCACAAGGTTCTTTAAGTTTAGTAAAACCTAAACGAGAAGAAATTTTAGAACATCATTTAAGTAGTTTTTTTGGGAGTATAGAAAATAATGTTATTGTTACTTTTTTAATTCCAGATTTATTAAAAATTCAAATGGTTATTGATTTAGCTGTACAAGCTAAATTGAAAATTATTATTTTAGGTCGTAAGAGTGAAAAAAATATTGATATCGCTTTATTAAAAAAATATTTAAAAATTCCTGAAAATACTTTAATTAATTTAAAAAATTCTAAGGATTATTTAAAATATAAGAATGTTGTGGTATTGGTATTTGGTAGACGTTTTGAATCTTTTTACCGTTTGCAACGTATGTGTAAAAAAACTGATCGTTTAATGAGATTGCATATATCAGATAAAATTTTATTATTTTCTGTTGATTTGCCTGGTATTAATAAAGTTCAAAATAAAACTGTTGATATATTAGCAAGACATGGTTTTCAAGTAGAATTTTTAATTAAAGATTTGTTTCAAAATGTATCTTATGATTATCAAGAATATTTAAAATTATTGTTGTCTTTATTAAAACCAAAATTTTTTTTGCCTATTGTAGGTGAATATAGACATCAATATTATGTAAAGAAAATGGCTAAAAATTTTAATTTTCCGGATAATAAAATTTTTTTGTTAGAAAATGGTGATATGTGGTTTTATGATAGCGTACATAAACCTTTAATTAAAAGAAATTTTTTTAAAAATTTGGGTGAAATTTTAATTGATGGTACACCGGTTATAGATGGCAATAATTTTATTATTAAAGATCGCGAATTATTAGCTAATGATGGTATTTTAATTATAGCTTGTAATTTAGATTTACGTTTGCGTAAGGTTATCGGAGATATTGATAATATTAAGTTGGTTAGTAAAGGTTTTTTAGATAAAATTAAAATAGAACCTTTAATTCGTCAATTAAAAGAATTATTTTTGAAAATAAGCACACAATTTATACATATTAATAAACAAATTAAATGGAGTGATTTTAAAAATAATTTACGAGAAGAGTTATCTAAATTTATTTTTAAAGCTACTAAAAAAAAACCTGTTATCATTCCTGTTTTAATCTCAGCAACTCGTTCATCGATAGATAAAGATTTAAATTTTACTTCAAATATTGTAATTGAAAGCAAAGGATAATTTTACAAATGGTAGCACATATTTCACAACACCCACAATTTGACATTTTGTTTTATGCTTTAGGCGGATTAGGTGAAGTAGGCAAGAATATGTATGTGGTAGAAATTCAAGGTAGAATTTTTATTATGGATTCGGGCATGTCTTTTTCTGAAGATTCTTTTTTAGGTATTAATTATATAATTCCTAGTTATGAATATTTAATTAAAAATGAACATAGAATTGAATGTCTTTTGATTACGCATGGTCATGAAGATCACATCGGTAGTATCCCCTTTTTGTTGCGTAAAGTTAAAATACCTAAGATTTTAGTAAATGGTATTGCTTACGATTTGATTGAATTTAAATTAATAGAGCATAAATTACAAAAATATATGCATATTTTGGAAAAATATGAAGAAGAATCTGAATTATTATTCGGACAGGTTAAAGTATCTTTTGTACGTTTGAATCATTCGATACCTGATACTTTTGGCATTGTTTTTCATTATAATAAAAATATTATTTTTTATACTGGTGATTTTAAAATTGATCATACTCCTGAAGGTCCTTTAGCGAATTATGCTAAATTAGCTGATTTAGGTAAAAAAGGAGTTTTATGTTTATTATCAGATTCTACGAATGCTCAACAAAAAGGATTTATAGAATCTGAAAATAAAATTGGTGATACTATTAATAATTTATTTTATCAAATCAAAGGTAGAATTATTATTGTTACTTTTGCTTCTAATTATTATCGTATTAAACAAATTATTCAAGCTAGTGTTTTAACTAAAAGAAAAGTAGCTGTTTTTGGCCGGAGTATGGAAAAAGCAATCGAAGTAGGAGCTAAAAACGGTTATTTAAAAGTGCCAAAAGAGTTTTTAGCAAATAGTGATAACATTAATGCTAATGATGAAAATATTACTTTATTATGCACCGGTTCCCAAGGGGAACCATTGGCTGCTTTAAGTCGTATGGCTAATGGTACTCATCGACAAATTAAATTAAATCATAAAGATACGGTGATTTTTTCATCTTCTCCAATTCCGGGAAATCAAGATAGCGTTAATAAAGTTTTAGATTTGCTTTATAAAATGGAAGTTAATGTTATTTTGCATGGTTTTTTAGTAGATACTCATGCTTCCGGACATGCTAGTCAAAATGATTTAAAATTAATGTTAAACTTGATTAAACCGCGTTTTTTAATTCCAGTTCATGGTGAATATGTTATGTTAATGGCTCATAAAAAATTAGCTATTGAATGTGGTATACCTTCCGAGAATATTTTTATTTTGGATAATGGAGATGTGTTAGGATTAAGTCCTTCAAAATCTGAATTAGTTGGCAAAATTCCTCATGATGATATTTATATTGACGATTCTGGCTTAGAAGATTTAAGTAATTCTATAATCAAGGAAAGAAAAATTTTAAATGAAGAAGGATTATTATCTATTATTGTTAGTATGGATTGGAAGAATAAAAGAATTATTAATCATCCAATGGTCGTATCTAGAGGATTTATTTATATGAAGGGTAGTGGCGATTTTATTAAAAAAATATCTAATGATATTAAACATATGATTCAAAAATTGTTATCTTCTGAAAAAGTTAATGAAAATTATTTAATAAAAGCTATTATTAATTTTATTACTCCTTGTATTTATGAGACTACTTTACGTAATCCTTTAATTTTACCTATTATTTTACCTATTTAAAAAATTTTTAGTTTAGAAAGGTTTGTGAATTTTTATGAATTTCACTAAATTATCTGATAAGAGCATATATAATAATTATCCTATTAACAATTTAACTTGTGTAGTGCATGTAAGATATAATAAAGATAAAAATTTAGCAATTTCAAAAGAATGGTATATTATTTCGCCAAAAATAGTTGTTAATTCCGATTTAAAAATTTTTTTAGAATTAATTTTATTTTTTGAACATATTGATAATGATAATCCGGAATTTTTTTTACAACCAGGTCAAAAAATTAATATTATAACAGGTAATTTATTTATTAATAAAAATATATCTAAAGAACAAGGAATTTTGTTGATTGATAAATTTATTCATGTAAGTGAATAATTTATCAAAAAAATTAATTTACTTAAAGTATTTTAAATTAATTTGCAAAATAGTTATATAAAGTCAAGGAGGTTTATTATCATGCCAGAGTTACCAGAAGTAGAAGTTATTGTAAGAGCTTTAAATAAAAAAATAATAAATCGTTATATCAAAAATATAGATATTTTTTATGAACCTATTATTGGCAATGGGCGCAAAAGATGCGCATAATTCCGCTATTTAACGTATAGCCTGGAGTGATAATCTCCAGAGGTCACGTAAACACTGTAAGGTGGGCTTGATTAATTATCTCGAAAGAGTAATTAATAACAGCAAAAGCACGCAAGCGCGATGAGACGAAATATCTAGTCAATAAGTTGGCGCCAGACCAGAAGTTAAGGAGAAGGTGAAAATCCCTAAGCGGTTAAGTAGCGTGGTAATCATTAAACATTCTGGTAAGATATTGACACCAGGATTAGGAAAGATATATGATGTCAAAAAATTGCATCATTTATATTATCAATATGGTTAAAAAAATAACCCTTTCCTACACTAATTTCATTAAAATATTTTTATTAATATTTTTATGAATGCTCCAGTTGGCAACAATTGTAAACTGCACCTAACACTTCTCGTAGAATTATGTCGTAACTTTGATCTCCCTAAAAGCACCACAAAAAGGTTAAAACTAACAGCTGTTAGGCTCAAGGGAAAAGCGAAACTTAGAGTAGTCGTCAGTTTAATTCTAGAATTGGAATATTTTAGAAGAACCTGACCACGGCGAAGGGTAATAACCTTTACATGGCGAAAGAGTTTCAATATCTGTAATCAGATATTAGGCGCCGGATGCTTGGAAACTTGCTTGTCCGGTTCTGTGGGGGGCTAATTTCGAATATGAAAGTAAAATTATCAATGCACACTTTCTAAACCGAGTTAATCTATCCTGATAAAGAATGCTTTAATCAAATTAAAAATCAATTTTTTTTAAAAGTTAAGCGTAAAGGTAAATATTTAATCTTTTTTTTAAGTAATGATTTAGTTTTAATTGGCCATTTACGTATGGAAGGTAAAATTAATTTAAATCCTATTTATATGTGCAATACTATTGATAAACATGAATATTGGAGATTGTGGTTAGATAACGATATAGTTATGCGATATTACGATACTCGAAAATTTGGACGTTTTTTGGTTCATAATTATAATGAATATTTGATTAAAAGTCCTTTGGTCAAGTTAGCTGCAGATCCTTTTGAAATATCATTAAATGATTTTTATCATAAATTGCAGAAAACTACTAGAGTTATAAAGAAGGTTTTATTGGATCAAAGTATTATTTCTGGCATTGGAAATATTTATGCTAGTGAAATTTTGTTTTTAGCTTGTATTCATCCTAATACACCTTCTTTTCGTTTAAGTTTAGAAAATGTTAAGTCTATTTTAAAACATGCTCAAAATATTTTAAAAGCTTCTATTGAAGATGGCGCTACAACTACTAATACTTTTGAAGCTTTAGGAATTAAAGGTAATTTTCAAAAAAAACTTTTGGTATATAGAAAGGATAAAGACAATTGTTGTAGGTGCAACAAAATAATTCAAAAAATTAAAATTAATGGTCGTAGTTCTTATTTTTGTTCTTTTTGTCAATTAAAATTATAATATTCGATCAAATTATTGTTTATTTTAATTTTGATAAGGCATTTCGGTAACACATTTAAGGAAGGTTACAAATAATGATTAATTCAAATATAATTAAAATTTATTGTTTTAATAAATTGTCTTTAGAAGATTATAAAGTACTTAATTTATTATATCAACCTTTAATCGGAACTATTGCTATCTCTTTATATAATATTTTATATTTTTTAAACGAAAGTAAAAATAATTTTGATAATAATTTTAATATTACACATCAAATGTTATTTGATTTATTAAATGTAGATCAGAAAACTTTTAAAAAAAATAAATATAAATTAGAAGCTCTTTGTTTATTAGAAACTTATTCTAATGAAAATAAAGATATCATTTATATAATTCATTCTCCGGTTCAGGTTCACAATTTTTTTAAAGATCCTTTGTTAAGTCACTTTTTTTTAAGTGAAGTGGGTAATTATTATCATTGTTTGCAAAAATTATTATTAACTAAGTCTCCTATAATACCTGCAAATTTCCAAAATATAAGTAAAAATTTTGTAGATATTTATGGAGTTAATAAAATTGCTATTGATCATTCTTCATTGTATAATCATTATTCATCCGATAATGTTACAATGCCGCCTAAACATTTGGTTGTATTTAAAAAATTTTTTGATTATGAAATGTTTTTTAGTAATTTGTCTGAGCGCTTTAAAAAACCTTTTTTATTGGAAAACGAAAATATTGATTATATTGTTACTTTAGGCTTTGTTTATATGTTGAAACCTAAAGAAATGGCTATTTTATATCAAAAACTTTTCCGTCATGATTATAATCAAAATATTAATTTAAACATTTTAAAAGATTATTTATACGAACAAAATGTAAAAACTCAACAAAATATTAAAATTATTGATGCTACTGATTATCAACAAGAAAAAAATGAAATGATTTTATGCTTAAAAAGGTCGCATCCTATTAATATTATTAAAAGTTTTGGAAAAAATATTAATATACATAAAAGATTAAATCATGATTTATTTATGTTAATTCAAAATAATAAAAATGTAGATATCGGAGTTATTAATGCTTTATTAATGTATATTTGTAAAAAGAAAAATCACGATATTTATTTTGTTTTATCGTATAATTATTGTAATACTGTTTTAAAATCGTGGTTAAAAAGAGGTATTGTTTCTACAGAAACAGCTTATAATTATTTAACAGCAGAATTAACAAATAATATTAATAGATTTAATTCTTCTCGTAAAGAGGTTGCTTTACCTAAATGGTTAGATGATTTTATGAAAAATTTGCATTAATTATGGTTATTATTTTTATAATTTGTATATAAAAATTATGAAATTATCGATATCTTATCGAAACAATTTGGATAATAATGATAATTATATAAATTAATATTCTTTTTTTATATTGATTGTAATATTTTAATAAAAAGTAATTTTTGATAAATAATTAATAGTATTAAACTAAATAAACAATAATTACAAATTGTTATTATAATAAAACTGATGTGTAATTGTAACTTTATAGATAAACATAAAAAAAATATATAAAGTTATATGGAAAAAATATATTTATAATTTTGTTATTTAATATATTCTGGGATAATATAATTCCTATAGTTTATATAAATATTTTAATAAGGTAATGGCACAGTAATTAATCATCTTGAAAAAATTAATTAATAACAAGCGAAATTATTCAAGAGCAATGAGATGAAATAATAAAATAATCTCAAAAAAATCTTTCTTAGATTGAATAATTGGTTTTTTTGATGTATATCTTTTGAAATTTTAATAAATTTTATTATATAAAAAGTCACAAATAAAGATAAATACAGTCCAGAATCTATCTGATATAACATTAGTATTGGATAGTTTATAAACGAAAAAAACCTGGAACCTTACCACCCTGAAAGAGTGGTTACCTTCCCCTAACGGATTAAGGTAGATATTTTTAGAGTAACTTGGAGAATCCTAAAAGCTAGTTATTAAATTAACTAATAATGAAATTAAAAGTCATTAGGCCCAAGGATAAAGCGACTTTTTAGTAGTCGGAGGAGTAAAAACTTAATTTGGAATAAATTAAGTTAATCGCTCTCCCAAGATGAAGGTTAACGACCTTTTTATAGGACGAAAGAAGTTAGTATTATTATTTATTTAATTATTTTTTGGTGTTTATGTCAACAATTATTTTTAATCCAAAAACTAAACTTTAGCGAACATTGAATATCATTCAAGATCATTCATTAAATGTTCAACCAGAACTCAAATGATGGATTAAAATAACATAACTCAACAAACTTACATCAAGCGTTCAATCATATCACGCCCATAAGGATTATCGAATGGGAATATTGGCAGTTAAAAACTGAAAAATCCTAAAAATTAAACAATATCGCTACAAATACGTCAATGGTTTATTGCCAAACATAATCAGTTAGATAAAAGTTTCTTATCCCAAAAGGTAAGGTAAAAAAATCTCGATATTTCAATATTTTTGCTATTAAAGGTCGATTAATTCTTAATACCATGGAACAAAATTCCCTAAAAAGAACGATAAGAATAAACAACTAATCAGTGGTAACACAAAGTTAGTCCGATAATTTATTATTTAAATTTTACTTTAATATCTGTTTTAATTTATCATTAAAAAATAAATAGTCACTAGAAAACATGATATAATAAATTCAGTAATAATTTATTATAAGCTACAAAATAGCGTATAATATTAATAAATAAATTGTAGATTTTAAGTAAATTGTTAGTCTGTTTTATAAAAAAGGTGGCAATTACTAATAATTAATGAAATGAGGAAATGATTAATTTTATATTTATTCTAATTTATAATAAAAAATTCAATTTTTATTGTTTTAGTTTTATAAAGATTTAAATTTTAAAAATATTTAAATTTTTATTTAGGAGTTATTATGGATTCATCAGAAGAATCAAATTTTAATTTACAAAAAATTAAAAATTATATTAAAAATCATCCTGAAACGAAACATTTACAAATTAAAGACGAAGATTTAATTATTGTTTTTAATTATTTAAATAAAAAAGATAAGCCAAATTCTTTTGGATATAAATTGGTTTTAAAGGAAAGACCTTATCTTCATGTAGCTTGGCAAGAAACTACGAAAACTAGACAAATAGATTGGCAAAGTAATTTGCAACAAAAAAACATTTTATTTAATCAAGAATTAGATTTATCTAATATAGATGTTCAAAACATAAAACCTATTTCTAAAATACAAAAAAGTATTTTCCATTATATGAAATCGCTAATAGAACAATATAATTCTCCTGATTTTAATATTAAAAATAATAAAGGTTTATATATTTATGGTCCTTTCAATTCAGGAAAAACTTTTATGTTAAAGGTATTAGCTAAAATGTTATTGCAATGTCATATTCCTTTTTTATTTATTGTAATGTCTGATTTGGTTAGACAATTTAAATTTCTTTGGACTCAAGATATTATAGAAGATAAAGTAAATCATTTAAAAAAAATTCCGTTTTTGATTTTAGATGATTTTGGTTTAGAAAATATGAATACTTTTTTTAGAGATGATATTTTTATACCTTTATTAAGTTATCGTTACGAATATAAATTGCCTGTTTTTTTTAGTAGTATTTTGAATCAAAATGATTTAAAAGACACTTTACAATTAAGTACAGATTTGATTAATACTACTAAAGCTGCTAAAATCATTAATTTAATTCAAAAATCTACTTTATTATATGATTTTTCAGTTAATATTACCAAAAATAAATTTTCATTGACATAAAAAAAATATGAATGATAATTTTATATATCAATTTATAATAAAAATAAAGGAGATTAATAATAATAATATGATTCGTTTTATAAATGTTAATTTAACATCTTCTGAAGATGAAACAATTTTAAAAGATATTTCTTTTAATTTGCCTAGTCGCGGATTTGTTTTTTTATCAGGTAAATCAGGTTCAGGAAAAACCAGTTTATGCAATCTTTTATCAGGCTTAGAAAAAGTAAGTTTTGGTAATATTATAGTAGCTCAAGAAGATTTATCTACTTTTTCTAATTCTGAAATGGCTAATTATAGAAATGGTATGGTTTCTAATATCATTCAAGATTCATATTTCGTTAATGAATTAACTATTTTGGAAAATATACTTTTAGCCATTAAATTACAAAAACGCGTCGTTAATGAAGCAATTCATAAGCAGATTCGAGAATTATTTAAATATTTTGATTTATCTATTGGTTTGTTAAAGAAAAAATCTTTTGAATTATCTGGTGGGCAATTACAACGCGCTAATATAATTAGAAGTTTGATTAAAAATAATAATTTGTTAATAGCTGATGAACCGACAGGTAATTTAGATGCAGAAAGTAGTAGTTTAGTTTTTAAAAGATTAAAAGAGATTTCTGAAGAGAAATTGGTCGTTGTAGTAACACATGATATTTTATTAGCTACTAAATATGCTGATATTATTATTAAAATAAATAAAGGTACTATAAAAGATTTTTTAGTTCGTCAAAATAATCAAATTTCTGATACATCTGTAAATTCTACATCGGAAGATTTAGATATATTATCTTATGTTAATCATTTTGAAAAAAAATATTTTGTTTCTAAAATTAATGAATCTTCTATATTATTTAAAAATGATCATTTGTTAGATTTTAGATCTATTTCTTCTGATTTACCTTTGAAAGAGGTTTATCATATTGGTAAAAGTTTAACTAAAGCTCATTTGAAAAAAAATATGTTTATGATATTTATTAATGCGCTAATTTTTATACTCTGTCAGTTGGCAATAGTGTCAAATACTTTTTTATCAAAAATAATTTGGTACAAGTTATCATTTTTTAAGATTTTCTATTTAGAATTTGATGAAGAAGTTTTATCGTTTTGGTCAAATGGTATAATGGGATTCATATTTGCATTAATAAAATATTTAGTACTGCCTTGGTATATTTTTATTATAGCTAAAGCGTTTGTGAGGCTTCAATTTATGATTTTTTATCGTACTGTAGGTATTAGTCGTTATTTAGGCTCTAATAAACGGACTATTAATAAAATGTTATTATATTTGTTTGCTTGTTTTATGGGTTTTTTTGCGCTTACACAGCAAATAGTGTTCTTCCTGTTACAAAAATTGATTAGCATAGATCCGGATAATGACTTTAATTATTATTCTGTGTTTGTAGATAGAAAATTGATTCCAGATTTTAAACACATGAGTTATTTTGATCAAAAAAAAGCATTAATAAAATTAAGTCGACAAGTTGTTTATAAAAATGTAGGTGCACATTCATTATTTGATTATAATTTATGTTCCAGTGGATTTTTTTCGTTATCACCTAATTATCGCGATATAATTGGCTTTATAGGATTATTTATTTTTTGTTTAGCATTTGTATGGTTTTTATATACTGTTATATATTCTAATAAACTAAACAAAGAAAAACCTTTAATGATGCTTAAAAAAGATAATAAAATTTAAAATAAATAAATTTTTATGATTAATGATAAATAATTTATTTTTTAATCAAACATAAATTTGATTTTTAAACATTTAAATAATAACTCAATATTTTAAAATATATTTTTAGTAAAAATTGAGTTATTAAATTATTATTTATTGTTTATTTTTATTAAAGGATTTTAATTTCATATGAATAAAATTATTAAGGTAATCAGTACTTCTACTAGTTGTTTAGATTATTTTCCTCAAAAACATGATATTGGTTTGCTTAGATTACAAATTTTTTTAAATAATCAAGAATATCGAGATGGTGAAAATTTAACTGCAGATCAGTTTTATGAAACTTTAACTAAGAATCATCGTATAATTGCTACTACTTCTCAACCACCTATAGGAGAAATAGTTGAATATTTTCGCCAAATAGCTCGTTTAGGATATAAAAAAATTTTTGTCACCACTTTAGCAAGTAAATTAAGCGGTAGTTATAATAGTATTTTATCTGCTAGCAAAATAGTTGCTTCTGAAATAGAAGTTATAGTTTTTGATACTCAAAGTATTGGTTTTTGTGAAGCTTATTGTGCTTTACAAGCTGAACGTATGTTTTCGGAAAATTGTGAGGTTTCAAAAGTTATAGAATATTTAACAAAATTACGTCAAAATAATAAAATTTTTTTTATAGTAGATTCGTTAAATCGTTTAATTAAAAGTGGTCGCTTAAGCACTACTAAAGGTTTTTTAGGAAGAATTTTTCACATTAAACCTATTTTAAGATTAGAATCTCCTGGTGTTATTACAATGATTAAAAAAGTTTTTACTTTAGAAAAAGCTTTTGATTGTATTATCAAAGATGTTCAGCAATACGTGAAAAATCAAAAATTTTTATTACATGTTTTAACTTCAGGGCAACCTTTAATGAAAAATAAATTAATAGAAACTTTAAAAAAAAAGTTAAATATTAATGATATTTTAGAAGTTACTATTACTCCTGTAATAGGCGCTCATGTAGGGAATAATGTACTTGGTGTGGGATTAATCATTCTGCCTTCTTAATTAAGAATGTGTTGTGTGTTCAATTATGGGTGTAAATAAGATATGTTAAATTTTAAATTATATATGGATAAAGCTAAAAAAATTTTAAAAATATTAAAAAAAAATAAAGCAGAAGCATTTGTAGTAGGAGGAGCTGTTCGAGATTTCTTATTAAAAAAACCTATTACAGATGTAGATATTACTACTAACCTTTTACCTGAAGATGTTTGTGAAATTTTTGATATACCAAAAAGAAGAATTCGTTATGGATCTGTCAAAATTTATTTTGAAAATAATTATTTTGAAATTACTACTTATCGCAAAGAAGATGAATATTTAGATTTTAGGCATCCTTCATGTATAATTTTTATTCAACATATAAAGGATGATTTACAGAGACGTGATTTTACAATTAATGGACTTTTGTTAGATGAAAATGATAAAATCTTGGATTATGTGGGTGGAATTAAAGATTTAAATAATAAAATTATTCGTATTATAGGTAATCCTTATCAAAAGTTAACCGAAGACCCTTTAAGGATGTTAAGAATTTTTTATTTTAAAGCGAAATTAAATTTTTCTGTAGAAGAAAATGCGGAAAAAGTTTTGAAAGATAATATTTTTTTGATAAGTAAATTACCAGTTTATCTGGTATTTAAAGAATTCAATAAAATTTTAAAACAAAATTTTGTTAATGTAGCTTTTAATTATTTATTGTATACTAAAGCTATTAATTATTTTAAAAGTTTAATGAATGGAATATTATTTTTTATTGAGCATAAATTAGAAAATATTGATGCAGATTTTTTTTTATTAATTGCTGTTTATTTAAATTATCAAGTAATTTATGATTTTCCTTTGACTTATCGTCAAAAAATGAATATTATTAAATCAGTGACATTATTAAAGCAAAAATATCAATGTTTATCAAATTTAAATAAATTTGAATTAGAGAATTTACAAAAAAAATTTTTAAAAACAGGTTTATGTTAAATTATTTTTTGTATGCATGAATTTCTTTTTAAAAATTTTATTACATAATAATTTATTAAATAATAATAAAAAATGAGTTTAAAAAGTATGATTTATAAAAAAAACCAATTACAAATTTTAAAGAATGCCGAAATAGGCAAAAAATATCAAATTTTTGGGAAAATTACAAATATTAATAAAGGTGATAATTTTTATAATGTAAATGTTTTGTTAACGGAAAATGAATATATTAATATTAAAATAGAAAATATAAATTTAACATTAATGACAGAAAAAATTTATATTTTTGAAGTAATTAAATATTTAAGACAAAATAAATATTACTGGAATTGCGAAAATGTAAATTTAATTGAGAATATTTTGAATTTAGAACAAATTTATCAAATTTATTCTTGTTTTTTTACATGTGCACCTTTATCTTTTGATAAAGCTGATTTTTTAATTAATAAATATATCGCTGCAATTAATAATTCTAATTTGAAGAAAATTACAACTATTTTGTATAATAAATATAGAATACCTTTTTTAATTTCACCTGCTGCTTTTAAAATGCACCATAATTATTATGGTGGATTAGTTTATCATACTACTAATATGTTGCAAATTACTTTAAATTTAGTCGAAAGATATAATTTTTTAAATTTAGATTTATTATATGCAGGAATTATTTTACATGATATGTTTAAAGTTAAAGAATTTAATTTTGCAAAAAAAGAATATACTAAAGAAGGTATTTTATTAGGGCATTTAGTTTTATCTGTTAATTATGTTCATGAAGAAGCTTTTTTATTGAATATTCAGGATACAGAAGAAATATTATTATTAAAACATTTATTAATTTCTCATCATGGTTTGTTAGAATATGGAGCTTTAAAAACTCCTCAAACAGGAGAAGCATTTTTATTATGGCATTTAGATAATATAGATGCAAAACTAACTTCTTTAGGGGAAATGTTTGCTAAAACTTCTGAAGGTAGTTTTTCAGAACCTTTAGCGGTTTTTGATAAAAAATCTTTATATAAACATAATTTATAAATTTTATTTATATTGTTTTAATTAATAAAAAAAATTAAAATTTATATTGTTCATTATAAAAAGGTTTGTTTTTGTTTAATTTAGCTTTAATTTATCAAAAATTTAATAAATAATTAATTATTAAAATTTTATTAAAAATATTTTAATAGTTTATAAAAAGAGTTTTTATTATTGTATTTTATCTTTAATATTTTGAAGGAGTATTCAGTTGGAAGAACAAACGAGAAATTTATCTGATGATAAAGTGCTAAAATTATCAGAAGCTAAAAAACAAAAATTATTAAAAAAAACAAGATTATTTATAATAATAATGCGATTAATTATAGATTTTTTATTATTGGTTATGGCTTTTATATCTTTAATGTTTATTTTTAATAATAATTTTCGTTTAAAAAAATTAAAGAGTGATACATCGTCACAAGATTTACAAAGTTATTATAATTTAATGAATGATTCTGATATATCAGAAACTTTTTATCCTACTAATAGTGATAATTTCCCTGATTTTTCAAATTTATCAGGTTTTGAGGAAGAAAAGAAAATAGCTAATTCATTTATTTTATATGTAAAAAAACCTGAAAAATTTAAAAACTTTGGTCAAATTGACCCTCCTTCGGGTATTTTGTTATATGGTATCCCTGGAACGGGAAAAACTACTTTTGCTAGAGCTATAGCTAAAGAAACGCAATTACCGTTTTTTGAAGTTAGTGCTTCTATTTTTTCTAAAAAATATAGAGGACAAGCTGTGCAAATGATTAGGAATTTGTTTAGGGATGTACGTAAAATATCTAAAAAATATCCTGGAGTAATTCTTTTTATAGATGAATGTGAAACTATTTTTTGCAAATTAGAACGTTTATCTGGAGATGCAGAAATTATGAATATTGTTAATCAATTTAAAACAGAATTGACTTCTGTGGAAAATTATCCAGAACATCCTATTTTCATTTTAGGAGCAACTAATAATTTTATGCAAATCGATGATGCTATTAAATCTCGTTTTACTTATTCTATAAAGGTTAATCCTGGTAATAAAGCAGAACGTCGAAAATTTTTAGAGCTTTTAATGGAACAAAAACTTAAAAATCCATATAGTTTGGAAGCAAAAAATTTTTTGTATGAAGTAATTAATGAAGCTTTAGAAAGAATAGATACGGATAAAAATTATGATTTTTTAAAAACTAATCGTACTTTAGAAAATTTAATGAAAGCTGCTGCTATGAATTTTGCTACTAAAAGAGCTAATAATGATGATGATAGTAAAGAAACTGTTGATATTGATGATTTAAAAGAAGCTTATAGTAGAATTATTTTTACCGATACAAAATTAAAAATATTAAACCAAGTGGAACAGGAATTAAAAAATCAACAAAATTAAATAAAATATTTTTAAAAAATCTTATATTTTATCAATTAAAATTAAAAATAACTAAAATAAATTTCAATAAAGCGATATACAAAAATTATTTTAGTTATTTGCGAAAATTTATAGTTAAATAAAAAAAGCTGTTTGCAATAAACAGCTTTTATTATTTTAAATTTTTATATTTTTTAATTAAACTTGAAATTTATTCATATTTAATATTAGGTTTAGTTATTTTATACATTTTATAAATAATTAATTTGCATGCAAAATGTATAATAATTAAACAATTGGTAATCATAAAAACTATTAAAGTAGGTTTCCAATATTTCAAATCATTATTAATATTATTATTATTTTCATCAAGAGTAATATATTCAGAAGAATTTTTCATTTCAATTTCAGGCAATTTAGTTTTAGGAATTAATATTTGATGGACAATTAAATTAATTTGACCTTTTATATCGTTAAATTGATCAATAGATTTTGCGAAGTTATATTTAGCGTGATCATATTTTAAATTAGAAGTGAGGTAATCTTGATTATTTTGTTGTGTTTCGGCTTCTAACATAAATTCTTCGCCTTTGGTTTGAAAATAAATTGCACTATTTTTTTTATTAGATTCTATATTATTTAATTGATATTTTATATCTTTATTATTCGCGAAATAAAGGCTTATTTCTAATAATTTAGCAGTATCTTCTTTTGTTTGATTAACTATTTTTTTCATAATAAGAGCATTATTTTTTTTAACTTTATTAATTAATGTTATATAGGTTTTTTCCTGTTTTTCTAAAATTTTCAAAAGTAATTCGTCTATATTATTTTTAAGATCTTTTTGATTAATATTCTCTATTTCTTCGATATTTAATATGTTTTGTTTTCGAATATCATCTAAAAAAGTTTTTAATGTATCTTCATCTTCTGATGATAATGTCTTTAACTCCTGCTTTAATTTTTGTGTTTGATTCAATTCTGCCTCTAAAATACTTCGATATTGGAAAATTTTAGTTTGTAAATCGTTTTTTTGATTATTAGCAGATAAAGAATGAGCTAAAATAATATGAATTAAATAACATTTTAAAAATAATATTATCAGGATTAAATATTTAAATAATAAAATATTTTTTTGATGATTTTTTTCTAAAATATTTATATTAGCTATTTCTTTCTCTTTTCTTTTTTTATTTTTAAAAATATGTAATAAATAATAAATAAATTTTTTAATTATTAATAATATTTTTTAAATATTATTAGATAAATTTTAATTATTTTGTATAATTATATTTAATAATTTTTTTCAAATTTTCAAATTTCATTTTAAATTATCATTTTTTTAAGTTAGATAATATAAGATATTTCATCATTAGAATATTCTAATAATATAAAATATCTAATTTAATTATAACATAAAAAAATAATTATTATATAATAGCAAAATATTAATATATTTTTTATTTATAAATAATTACTTTATTTGTTGTTATTTTGTTATTTTTTTATAGATTTATTTATATTTAAATTTATATCATTAATAATTTTTTTATTTATTTAAACAATAAAAATTTAAATTTAATGTTTAAAAAATTTTAAGTTAAGAATAAATTTTTTATGTTAAACATAAAAATGCTGGGTTAAATTTAGATTGCTCAATAAAGTTGTTTGGGGGTGGCTTTATTTAAATGGGGGTTTTTGGCGGAATAAGTTTAAACTTGGTAATTAACTTTTTAAAAAAAAGTTAAATAACGCGATAATTTTGGGTTTTTGACTCCTATTTTGATCAAATAAAGACTTTGGTACAACCCCCTTTACTTTATAATTTAGGCGAATTACTTTTTGCCAGGGACAAATAAATTTATGTTTTGAGGAAATACAGTGTTTTTTGGTTTTGGAAAAGAAATATTTTTGTTTATATTGGTAAGGCGAATGATTATTTAAGAATTTTAAATGTCTTTTTTTGATTATAATGCTTAATAAAAAATTCTGCATCGTTTCACTCACTTTGTTTTTTTATTTAAAGATCTTTTGTTTTCGAAAGAAAATTTTCGTTTTTAAAGTGCTAAAAAAGATTTCCATAACTCCTTTCCATTTTGTTATGGTTTACCGACTGTAACTGCTTTGAAATCCTTTTCTTTTTAAAATGGCTTGGGTTTTGGGATGAAAATAGGGAGGACTTTGATCATAATGCTATTAAACTGCCTTTTTAACTTTCGGTAATTGGCGAAAAGTAGCCCCTCATTATTATTCTTTTCGGCTAATTGATAAGTAATAATTTATCGATTATATAAATCGATGACGGCCAAAAGATAAAGAGGTAGATTTACCGCAAAACCGGCTAATTTTAATTTTTGATGGGCGCGGCGATAACCTCTAACAAATATTTGCTTTGGCCGAACTGATTATGATAACGATTCCGGAGACAAATTTTTAAAATGGCTTTTTCTTTTTCTAAAAAAGCGTTTTAAAGGTTTAGGGATGATAATATTATTTTTTACTTGTTTCTAACAACGATAATAGGTGTTTAAGCCGTTTAAAGTTGCTTTAAAGGAAAATGTTGCCGATATTATTCGATGATCGTTAGATAAAATCGGGTTTCTGGCCGGGAGGAATGTAAAAAAAAGCCAAAACTTGGCGAAATATTTCTTTTTTTGAAGGACGGTGTTGGGGGGTGCGCACTGCACCCCAAAAGTATTACAATTAATAAAATCTGTTAATCATGTTCAAGATCAACTTTCTTAGTTGATCTTTTTTTGTTTTTTAAAAGAAATAAAAAAAGATTTCTTATGCTTATCTTTTCTAATTTATTTTGGCAAAGGGATAATATGGAAAGAAAAGCTTTATTTTTACTTTTTTTAAAAAATAAAAAAAATATGCAGGTACGTTTTCAATTAATTGAACTTCATTATCCATTGGTTCATAAAATAGTGCAAAAATTTAACTATTATCCTCGCGTTTTAACTAAGGAAGATTTATTCCAAGAAGGATATTTGTTAGGTTTAATGAAAGCTCTCGATTATTATCAAGATTTAGGTTATGATTTTCTCGCTTATGCTCGACCACATATTCAAAAAGCGATCTCTGAAACCATCCGTAACATATAATGGTTCTGCTGTGTTCAGTTTTCAAGAAAATGCTTATTATCCTTTAACTCTGCCCACTTACAATCCCCATCAAGTTTGGTTGAAACAAGTTAATCACGAAATCTGGTTAAACAAATTAAAAAAACCTTAAGTCAAGCAGAATTTCAAATTATCCGTTTCAGTTATGGGATTTCTTATGGAAATGTTAAGGAAAATTATCAACCTATTTATAAAAATAATGATATTGCTAAAATGTTAAATTTATCTTTAAAACAAGTAGAAATTTACAAAAGCAACGCTATTCAAAAATTAAAAAAAATATATCGAAAGAATAAATTATGTTGAAGAAAAGTCAATTAATCAGAGGAATGATACTCATATGAGCTCAAAAAAACAATCTCTTCACATTAATAATCAATCCATTTTAATGAGTGATGCCATGACAAAAATTTATTGTAGTACTTATTTCCGAGACCATAGTAATTTACAAAAAAAATCAACCCAAAGGAGAAATAATTATATGAATAAAAAAGAATTAATAAAAAAAATCGCTGAAGCAAATAAAATTACCATTACTGCTACAGAAGCATTTTACAAAACCTTCGAGCATGTTTTGATCGCAGCAATTACATCCCATGAAAAAGTAATTTTATTGGTAGATTTGTCTTTAAATCACAAAAAGCCTACATCGGAAGCAACCCCCAAACAGGAAAAAAAATCAAAATCCCTGCGTCCACACGCATTGTTTTTAAAGAAAGTAGCAGGTAATTTAAAAAAAGAAGTTAAATCCTTAGTCCTCGAAGAATAAATTGCAGTAAGGAAAAAGAAATAATCAGTTTTTTAACCATTTTTACTTTTTTAGGGAGATATTTTAAAGATTTTGCAAAACCTGAAATTATGGAATGCAGATATGAAATGATGACCACCGTCTTTCTATTTTTTTTTGTTTACTCAGGGTTTAAACCTTTTTTTAATTTGTTGGGTAATATTATTATTTTTTTCAAAAATGTTATTATTTGTTTGTTTTTTAAATCTAAAAAACAGGTTTTATTAGAACAAAAAAAATGAAAAAAAGAAATGCAACACCAAGAATTGGTATTAAAAAGTGAACAAAATTATCAAGAATTAAAACAAATTAAGACCGAATTAGAAAAAATGAACAAAAAAGAAAAAAGAGAAGAGAAAAAAGGAGAAACATCAGATGAAATTTGAAAGTTGGTTGTATTTTTTTATTATTTTTTTATGTATTCAAAATTTATGGAATTCCTTATGCCTATTCAACAAAATAGTAAAAAGAATCCAAAAATTAGAAAAAAATAATAGTAAAAACAAAAAAAATTTTAATAAGACAATAAATAAAAAACAAGTAAGTTAAAAAACATGAATAAAAAGATAAGAGAAATTTTAACTTATTTAACTGAAGAAATTGATTCATGTCTGAAAAAACTGGTTCAAACAGAGAAATCAATTGAAAAAAATAACAAAAAAATCAAATCAATAAGGAGGTTTTGAAATGAAAATCAGAAAAATAACCGAAAAACCAAAAATAAAAAAATCCCATTCATCCTTTACATCCTTTGAAAATAAACCAACCCAAGGGGATGAGAAACTATCGAAAATAACTACCACTCTCGTAAAACCTGAAAAAAAGTAATTGGTTCACCAAAAGCAGAGATGGTTTAATTATTTTATTCATCCTTTTATCCATCTTTACTCAGTTCTGTGAGCAAAAAATTCCTTTGGTGAACTATGAACCCAAAAATTTTAAATAATTAATCACCTACAAAGTTGAAAAATTAACCAAACCAGAAGTTAAAAAACCAAACTTAACAACTGAAATAAAAAAAGATGATCAAAAAGGCAAGTAATTAATTTAAAGTCCCTTTTCGAAGGGACTTTTTTTAATTAAATCAAACCTAAAAAAAGACTTTTTTAAAAAAATTTTAAGAAAGGAACTGATTAATAATGAGTGATGCGATGACCGAAATTTACCGTGGTACCTATTTTAAAGACCGCAGCAATATTAAAACAACCATTTAAACTAGAAAAAATAAAAAGAAAAAATAAAATAAAGGAGCAATAAAAAATATAGTGCAAAATCAAACAAAAAATAAATTTTTAACTATTTTCACCATTATCATTTGTGTTTTTTTGACCATGGGGGGAATTATGGCTATTCGTAATTAT
>JAOSIP010000059.1:0-2902 GCA_030586815.1 Candidatus Phytoplasma planchoniae | reverse complement strand
TGGTTTAAATATAATGCATCTCACAAATTTACTTTTAATCTTCTATAATTTTATACTCAATCACTAATCATATAAAATTCCTCCTTATCCAATCTTAATAGATCCATAACTTAATTGTAACATATTTCATCTTATCACTAATAATCTGATTCTCTAAAATTTTATCCTTCCAATTGAACACGTCCTTAAGGAGTATTTTGTTCTAAAACGAGTCTCTCTTTCTCTCTTCACATTCACACAGATCATTTATTTTACTCTTTTTAATTTTATTTTTGGTATCTAAATAAAAAATTAAAAAGTTTTGGGAGTGATTAATTATAATTAGTTATGATTCATGTGCACGATTGACAGAAGGTTATATTTTAATCCCATTAATTATATTGGTCACTTATTAAAAAGAAAACACTTGTTAACAAGGTCAAACATAAAACATAATTGTAAGGAGGGGGAAGGGGGTAAGGCGCCACCTCCTCCAAAATTCTGTCATCCTAAATATATGAACATTGTATTATAACAGAAGAGTCTATATATAACTTCAAAAAGGCACATGAGTTAAACATTAAACCTTAAAAATAGTAGAGCATTAGATCAAGAGTAAACATCCATATTTTGTGGCTAAACTTTTTATGGCTATTGGAGAGGAATATGACATTGAAATTTGGAATAAATCTTGAATCATGGGGAAATTCAACAAATTAAAAACATATCAAGCTACAAATAAATAATTTACAAGCAAAATGACTCACAATTTTATTCACTATTTTGTTCTGTATTTCATGTTTTAGAAATAAAAAATACTATCACATACAACTAAGGTGGTAGAGAATCCTATCTTAATGGTCTCTAAAAACTACTTTGAAAATGGGTGTTTTATTAATTTTTTTTCAAGCTGGTTACTGAAAAATGCCTGCAAAAAAAAGGGGTTCTTTTTGTTTCTAGAAATCCTAAAACAATTTTTAGAAATCAACCCAAAAACCCCCTTGGTCATTTTGTTCTTTGGTTTTACTTTTCATCCACTTTCTAGAAAATAGGGGTGCAAAAAAGCATCATGTTTTGATGTCTTAAAATCTAACTATTCAAGAAATTATTCACTCTTTAATGAATGGGAAAGGGACAAAAATGGGGTTTCATTATTAAAATTGATCTAGAGAAAGCTTATGACAAAATATCTTGGAACTTCATTAGAAACACTTTAGAATTTTTTTTTAAATGGACAACAATTTTATTGACCTTATCATGAGCTGTATCCACACTGCTAATATTTGTGTTCTATGGAATGGTGAAAAGCTCCTTATGTCCAAACTTCTAGAGGTCTTAGATGGGGAGACCCCCTCTTACCTTAATTATTTATCATTTGCATGGAAAGGTTGTCTAAAGTTATTTTTCAAAATTTCCAACTCAAGAGAAGGACCCCATTTAAAATGACCCCTAGGGGATCTAATATGTCTCGTTTGTTTTATGCTGATGATCTCATGATCGTTGGAGAAGTTTTTTTTTTTAAAAAAATAAGACATATTATTTTAAACTTTGAAGAATTCTCTATTATATTTGGGCAAATATTTTAAAATAAAAAAAATCCAAGATAAACTCGCAAGGTGGAAATGTAAAATCCTTAGTACGGTTGGTAGAATTATTCTTATTAAAACTATAAATCAAGCCATCTCTAGCTTCATTTCCATGAGTTCTCTCTTACCTAAGAAAACCTATAATAAAATTGATGAACTTCTTGTAGGGAGGGTTCAAGAATCACAAGAAAGTCCATCTTATCAGCTGGGATGTTATGTGTCTTAAAAAAAGACAAGGAGGATTGGGGGGATAGGAAAACTAATGAAAATAACTTGCCTAACCTTACCAAGTTGGCCAGTATATTGTCTTTAATAAAAACTACATCTAGATGAATAAATGTTAAGTCAAATACCTTCAAAAGAAAAGTTTGTATAATTTTAACACCAAGAAGAAAATGTCTACTACTTGGAGAAATACTACCAAATGTAGGGATATAATTAAAAATAAACCAAATGAAAGATTAGATATTGCAAATATCAATGTGTGGGATGATTGGTAGATAGGGAAAGAATCTCTAAGATATAGAACGGACATACCTAAGAACATAGAGAACATGAAAGTCAACATGCTCGTGACCCCTAATAAAACCTAGAATCTCTCTATTATTAGTCACCTCTTAGGGGAAGAGGATCACAAGTTTATCAAAGACTAGAGCTGTCAATTTTGGCCCAGACCACTAGATTTCTTAGGATCAAATGAAAAAATGCAAGGTTAGGTTCAAAGAAATTCAACCCAAAAAAATTCGAGCCAATTTTGGTTTGGATTGAATAGGGCCAACCCACAAAGTCTATGATGCTGTCCAGTTTTCTCATCTTCATTCCCCTCCTCTTTTCCATTAAAATTTGGTAAATAGGCAGCCTAGTCTTACACCCTCACAAATCTTTTTTACAATTAAATCACCCTTCAAATTTTATTTAGAATTTTAGTTTACCTAAAATTGGTAGAAAAATTTTTAAATTTAATTAAAAATGTTAAATCTTATTTTAATTTGAAATACTAGTACTTACAGTGATTGACCCAAAAAAAGAAAATAAATTAATAGAAATCCTTTATATTATTTACAATGTAATACTTGAATTTAAAATTTATTTAACATTTTATGTCTAGCATTGCAAAATGATGCCCTTCAATCAGCAAATGTTTTTGAGGGGTGAGTGTATTATATGAGCAAGTTTTAGCACCACGAGGGAGGAGAGAGGGTAGTAATTATCTTTAATTGACAATAACTATATTTATTTTGCTAAACCTCCTTTATATAAAGTGCAAAACAATAAAAAAATTTCTTATTTCTATACAGAACAAGATTTAAAAAATTTTATGAGTCGTAAAAATAATT
>JAOSIP010000058.1:0-2936 GCA_030586815.1 Candidatus Phytoplasma planchoniae | reverse complement strand
ATTAATTAAACAATTGATCAAAAGGAGCAAAAAAATCCACCAAAATGAAATTGTAACTAAATTTTAGTAGAATTTTATCAAATATATAATTATTTTTTTTGTTTAAAAATAAAAGTTAATTTTTGATTACTAAAAATATATTTTAATTTTTAGTTAATTATTTAAATACTATTTGAGTGACAAGTAGACATGCATCCTGTGTTATTGACCTTAAAAGCATGATTTTTATTGACTAAACTAATAAGATTTTTCTCGTGAATCCCAACTGGTGTGAATATCTTAATTTTATCTTGCCATATATTACACAAGAAAAGAGGAAAAAATTAATCAGTATTTTTATCTATTTTTTTGATATATTTTGTATTTTTTAACTTTCTTTTTTTAACTATTACTTCAACGAATCAATACTTTTCCTTCGTTACGTGAATAAACATAAAATACTATTTTGTGTAGA
Organism: Candidatus Phytoplasma planchoniae; assembly: GCA_030586815.1. Classification (GTDB taxonomy): domain Bacteria; phylum Bacillota_I; class Bacilli_A; order Acholeplasmatales; family Acholeplasmataceae; genus Phytoplasma; species Phytoplasma planchoniae. The sequence goes on along the minus strand of JAOSIP010000058.1, from coordinate 2,482 downwards.
TCCATTTGTTTCATTTTCTTCTTATATATTGTTTTTTTTTCTTTGCTAAATAATATGTGAAAAATGCTACGGTTCATCCTACTTTGTGGTTCATCCTACTTTGTGCTGATAATAATAATTTACTTTTAGTTTCATTAGTTATTTTCTATTTGTCATTTTCATGATAATGATAAAATAATTACATATTAGTTTCCTCATCTATATACATGTCACTATTTTATTTTATGCTAGTACAATGGATAAATAATGATCATAGGTTAGAATTTTGGCAATGGGAGTGTTGGTGGTTACATGAGTCACTTTTTTTTTAAAGCAATCATTTCTCCACTTGCTTTATTTTCATAGTTAAAGATTGACACAACTATATTAAATTAGGATCTTCTTAATAATTTATTTGACCCTTTTTTATCCAAATTTGTGGGCATATGTAAACAGAATTAAAGTTAAAGCGTTTTTTTTTATTGGATGATGTTGGTATATTTGTCAATAATATGACTTTTAATAATTACAAACAATTGATTATTACTAATATTTTATTGACTGTTGTGATGTTACAGATTTAATATATGTGAGATAAAAATGAAAAAGTGCCAAATTGATGAATTATTGATTTTGGATATATGAGTTTAGGTAATTTCATTTTTATATAAATTTTTACTAATAATCCCAACTTGCTTTAAAACTCTCTTAGATTGCTCATAAAATATTTTTTAAAATAAAATGGCTTGAGTTAAATTGGCTGGTAAAAATTAACTTTAAAAAATAAATTTTCAAACAAAACCAGTCAACTAATTTTGAAATCAATTGACTGAACAAAATGTGTTTTTGAATTAAAACTAGTTAATCGGAAAATTTTCAAAGAGCAAAGTATTTTCGTCCAGTCAACCAAAATGACAAAACCAGTCGATTGACTTTCAAACCAGTGGACCGAAAAATTTTCAGAAGGTGAAACGTTTTTGTCTAGTCAACCGAACAATCAAAATGCAGTTGATTGAAAAATTTCCAGAGAGTTTAGAAAAACTTCAGTCAACTAAAAATAACTATCCAGTCGACTAAATACCTTAAAAACTATCTCATAAATTTTGAAAATCTAGTCGACTGAACTTTGTCTAGTTGACTAAATGCTGACCGTTCTAAAATGTAATGACTATTTTTCTGAGGCAAAAATAGATAGTTTTGGAGGGCATTTAGATATAACTCTTCTCAAACATTAAAAAGACTTTTTGAGAATTTAAGAAATCAAAAGAAAAGGAAGAGAAATTGTTTGAGCAATCTAAATCAATTTAAGTAAGTTTCTTAAGTCATACTTCCCATTCAATCAGAAAGCAAAGAGCAAGAAAAGGCTTTGGGTCTAAGTCAACCATCTTGAAGGTAGCTCTGGTTGAGACTAGACAAAATCCCATTGGTATATTCAATCTCATTTATTGCTTTGGCTAGTTATTGCATTTATTGTATATTGTGTTATTAAATTTTTTGGGTGAAATTTGTTTACCTTTTCATCGCATTTATTGTTCAAAAGGTTAGGTTGATTTATTTCCCATCTTAAGGCTGTTGAGACATGGATTGATTGATGGTGGATTGTCTCCACACATGTTCTCAAAGCTTAAGTTTATGAGTTGATTTTGTCCCCACTTTTGTAATTAGTATGAGAAGTTAGGTTGTGTTCTTTCAATCAAGTAGCACTTAGTAGTTGTGTGACACTTGTTGTCAAAAACCTTACAATTTGTAATTGAGTTTGCTAGAGCTCTAAAAAACTAATTTATTATATTGAAATACTTAATTTGTATTGATATTGAATATATTTTATCTCTTATATTTGCAAAGGATGTTGGAATAAGTTGGTTACCAAGCCAAACCAAACAAAAAATTTAGTGTCTTTTGCCTCTATCAATTGTATTCATTATTTGTGTTTATTGTATTGCAAAAATTTGGATTTATATAATTAGTCTCTTCATTGTTTTTTTTATTTTAATTGCTACTAAGTGTGGTGTGAATTATTGTATAAAATTATCACTTTTATTTGTAATCCAATTCACCCCCTCTTGGATAAGTTTAGAAATGATAATTTGATATATATGATCCTAACAAATGACACTACAATTGAGGATCTTCCACTACGCTTTTTGAGTGCAAAATTTTATTAGTCCATGTGAGCACTCAGAGAGCCACTATGTGCTTATTTAGGGGTGTTCATTTTGATTAGTTAGGATAGTTCAGTTTGAAAAATAAACTAATCGAAATAACGGAATTACATCATACTAAAAATTGAACTGACCGAACCTTTCAAAATTAACCGAACCGAACCAACCAAAAAATTTTCAGTCAGTTCGGTTCGGTTAATTCGGTTTTTAAGCAGCACCAACTGCTAGACCAACATCCAACTAGCATCCACTATGTCATTATACAAAAACAAATAAAAAATTAATAGAGAACAAAAAATAAACAATTAGGTATAATTATATAAATAAATAAATAATTAGGT
>JAOSIP010000057.1:0-2938 GCA_030586815.1 Candidatus Phytoplasma planchoniae | reverse complement strand
CTAAAAAGATAAAAATTTAGGAAATTTTCTGATAAAAAAAAAAAACTATCTAGAAGGCAACAGAAGACCATGGATTTGGAGTCTTACAGCACGCAATAGAGTCCTCCTATCCCTGTCTCGAGCATTCTTCATGACCTATAACAAAACCAAAAACAGCATTGAGGAAACAACATCAACAAATTAAGGTCACTAACAACTGCAGAAAACTAAAGAAAAGATCAACACAAAACTCCTCAAGTGCCTTTTGCTCAGCCTCCACTTCTGACAGATCACTAGACAAGCATATATAAAAACATCTTTCAAGAAACAAGAAGAAAACTCCAAACCTTCCAATGATGCGAGAATTTCAAGTGAACGTCGCCGACCCAGATCCGGCTGGCTTCCGATGAGGTGGAGTTGGAGCCGGAGTCGCAGTTGAGGAGGATATAATCATGATAATTTGATAGGCAAGGGAGGATGTGGTAATGTGTACAGATGATTCATTGACCCTGGATGTCAAGGTGGCCATAAAGAGATCAAGCCCATCTTCGAACCAAGGGGCCCGGGAGTTTCTGACGGAGATCCAGATGCTTTTGAAGCTGCAACACCCCCATTTGGCGGCCTTGTGTGGAACTCCAGCCGTTGCTACCGAGCTACCCACAGAGCAAATTGCCTTGGCTGGGTGGGGCCGACAATGTTGGAATAATGGGGAGATCCAGGAGGCAGCTGAGAGGAACATCAACGGTGGAGATGGGTTTGGGATTTATGAACATCAACAGTGAGAGAGAAGACGGCGGACGAGGAAGATAAGGTGTTTTCGGGTTCCACTAGTAGCAGTGAAACGTCACCGTTCCAAGTGTTTGACAATTGTAATTACAAAATATTTTAACAAATATATTTTTACTTCAAAAAATTAAATATAAATTGGGACTACAAAATTTGGACTTAGATTAAACTAGGATTTGATTTTCAATTAGATAATTACGATTTAGATTTGTTTTTATTCTAATTGTGTATATATATATTTTTTATTTATCAATTTATGTGCAAGTGAACCAATTATAAAACGGGATGCACTTTGCTTGTACGGTAGTATATCATAAATAATATTTTAGGGTGTGTTTGGAAGTATTTTTATTTTTTTGTTTTTGAGAACATTTTTAATAATAGTTTTGAATAACTATTTTAAGATTAAAAACATAATGAAAATCTAAATAGTTTTTCAACTTTAAAAAGAGTGAGGAGATGAGAGGTTGCCGGTCGCCATTTTATCCTTTAGTTCCCAATCCGAGCACGGAACAACTAGAAATATAAGGAATGTAAGAACCATTTGTCTTCTCCTCTGTTTGATTCCCAATCTAGGGCGTTGTTGGTGGCGGTGAAGGTAAGATGACCGGAGCGAGGTGGGTGTTGACCTCTCTACTTTCTCTGTTTCTCACTTTTACCAAAAAAATAAGAATAAGAATAAGAAAATAATTTTAGATTGTTCTAAAAAAATTATTCTAAAAAAATTAATTTTTAAAAATAAATTATTCTCCAAATAAAAAAGGGAATAATATCATCAAAAGAATTTTATTAATTTTTTTATTCTTAAAAATAGAAATAAATAATTTCTCTAATTTTGTTTACCCTACCCACGATAAATCTTATTAATTTATTAATATTTAAAAAAATATCTTTTTTTTTAAGTTTTTAAGCTATCTAAAAAGGTGGCGATTATTATTATTACTATTGTTACTATAGTAAGAGGAGGAGATTTTAGATTCCAACAATAGTTGACCCCGTAAATTTAAAAATCAGCCAGAGACTGACTCAGTCAAGTTGGACAATAATGCACGTTACTTTGGGCCCCAATCACAATCACATGGACACAGTTATCTGCGGCCACACTGTTAACATGAACAAGAAAGAAATCAGAATCCGGTGGACTTTTTTACCCGAAACTGACTTTCAAGGGACCCACTTTTAGTAAAAAGTCTCCCGCCTAAATATCAACTTTAGCCAACGTAGCCCCATGGACTTCTTACGTGGATCTCACCTTGCCGTTGGATTATTGATTTCAGTGAACACGGCCTCTGGCGTTAATGCCCCACGATTGTGACCGTTGATGCTACTGCTTCCACCACTCTCAGTCGTCCATACGCCGCTACTTTCGGTGCCAAGAAACGCCATCTCTTCGTCATCCGCCGCCTTATTATGTTTCTCATCCAGCGGAAAGCGGCCAAACGCGTCTCCACCGTTAATTCCCTTCGCAGCAGCCTCCTGGAGCTGTAGGGCAAACTCAAGGCTCCACACCGCATCGCTCATCGTTGGCCGTTCGATTCCGTTCTCACGCAAACAGCTGGCGATGATCTCCCCGAACTTCCTCAAGCATTCAGGCGCCACGTGGCCCTTCAGGTTCGGATCAATAATTTGATCAACGGTCCCAGTCCGCAGACAACGTAGGCCCCACGCAGCCAAGCTGACCTGCACCCTTGGTAGTCCCGCGACAACCGCCGGTCTAGCGCACAACACTTCCAACAGCACCACACCGAAAGAGTAGACGTCGGACTTTTCCGTCAACTGTCGCCGCCAGAAATACTCCGGATCCATGTACCCGAAACTTCCCTTCACGGCGGTGTTAACGTGGAACTGGGTCACATTATCGGGGCTGGTTTTCGATAACCCGAAGTCCGAAACCTTGGCGACCCATTTCTCGTCTGAGAGTATGTTCGTAGATTGGACGTCCCGGTGAATGATCGTGTGCTTCGCGCCAGTATGAAGGTAGTGGAGCCCACGAGCTGCGCATATGCAGATCTGGAGGCGTTGCTTCCACGGCAGAGGCGGATTGCTGGTTTCACCTTTCCCTCTTTTAACCAATTGTATTCATATCCATATTCTTCCGCTTTCGCTTGGGGAATTCGGACAAGAACTTTGCCATTTAAGGAATTCTTAGTTGTTTTCCTTTCCCGTTTTTATT
>JAOSIP010000056.1:0-2966 GCA_030586815.1 Candidatus Phytoplasma planchoniae | reverse complement strand
AAAATAAAATAAAGGAGCAATAAAAAATATAGTGCAAAATCAAACAAAAAATAAATTTTTAACTATTTTCACCATTATCATTTGTGTTTTTTTGACCATGGGGGGAATTATGGCTATTCGTAATTATTTTACTTATCAAAGAAAAGAGACCATTAAATTAATGCATGAACATAATGTTCCTTTTTTTGAAGTAAATAGAATAGACGGTGATAATGAAGATAAAATCCTGATCCCAGTTAATTTCCCTAATTTCAATCCTGATAAATACCAACATTTAATCACGATTAAGCATCAAGCTGTTTTGAAAAGAAATGGTTTTGATATCAATACTCTCTATCTTAAAATAACAACTAAATATGACACTAAAGATACTTTTCTTCAACCTGAAGTCTACTTCAATTTAGAGATTAAAAATAATGGGGTTATCTATGATGATACCAAATATTTACCAATGGTTTTAAACAACGAAGATATTGGATATATTGACATTCAAATTAAATTAGAACAAAAACAATTTATTCCCCAAAAACATCCTCGTTTAAATTTAATATTTGACTATGAATTAGTAGATCAAAATGGTAATGCTTTAAGTGGTGGCAGTCAAACGATTGAAAATAAAATTATTCAAAATGCTTAATCGCAAAAGAAACCAGACTAAGTTAATAATAACTTAGTCTTTTTTTGGTTTCAGAAAGGAGTCTCAGATGAGTAAACCAAAAACAAATTCTATATCAAAATTAATAACCATTATCTTCTTTTTCATTTGTTTTTTAGGAATTTATGTTTGGATTCATCAACAAACTTTAATGGAAACCAAACAACAAATCGCTCATTTTGAATATGAAATTCAAAACTTAAAAAAAAACGGGGTCAAAACAACTGAAAACCCAACCCCATCTGTATCAGATACCCAATCTATTTCTCCTTCTCAGCCCCCAGAAACCTTTTTTCAACCTGTTGACTCCCAAAAATTTATCGGTTTTGACAAATTAATTGGTTTTAAAGAAGAATTAAAAGTGGCCCAAGGATTTATCGATTATTTAAAAAAACCTGAAAATTACCAAGGAATTGGCGAAGTGGAATCACCGTTTGGGATTTTAATGTATGGTTGTCCAGGAACAGGAAAAACCACTTTCGCGCGGGCGATCGCCAAAGAAACCAATTTACCTTTCTTTGAAATAAATAGTTCGTTATTTTCCCAAAAATATAAAGGAGTTGCTCCCCAAATGGTCAAAGATTTATTTACGATGGCCCGATTATTAGTAGCAGAAGAGTGTAATGGGGCGATTATCTTTTTAGATGAATGTGAAACTATTTTTACTGATTTAAGGATGTTAGAAGCGGGAACAGAAATCGCAAATGTCGTGAATCAATTTAAAATGGAAATGACTTCCGTGGAAAATAACCCTGCCAAACCTATTTTTATCATAGGGGCCACTAATCGATACTATTTAATCGATGAAGCGATTAAATCGCGTTTTACTTATAACATCGAAATTAAACCAGGGAATAAAACGGAACGTCAACAAATGTTAGAGTTCTTAATCAAGAAAAGAAAAAACCCCTATAGCGAAGAAGCCAAACAATATTTATACGAAGTCATCAATGAAGCTTTAGAACATTTACCATCTCATCAAGAGTTTTTAAAAGCGAATCGGACTTTAGAAAACTTATTAAAAACCACAGTTAGTATTTTTGCCCAAACCCGTGGGACAGGTGAAACCCCAAGAAATGAAATCAATAAAAGCGATTTAAAACAAGCTTATCAAATAGTGATTGCACCTGATCTTAGTTTATTAGAACAAATTGAAAAAGAATTGGACACGAAAGGAGGTGAGAAATAATGGTATCACCATTAGACGTTTTGAAAGGTTTTATTAACTTTAAAATCTTATTTTACCTGGGTTATGATTGCTATTGCAGTTTGGAGTGGGTTTAGTTTCTGGAAAAAAGAAATTTTCATCACCATCAACTCCTCCTTCGTTGTCAAAACATATTACTAATTTTTTCATTATTTTAGGAGTATTTAGCCTTCTTTATTTTTGTTTCTTTCACATTAAAGAACCATCCGCTAAATATTATGGTCAATTAATTGGTAAAATTGATCAAGCTATTGATAAATACGAAGAAACTATCAATAATTACCATGGTTTAAAAAAAGATTGGGAAAAAGAATTAGAAAAATGTGAAAAAGAACTAAAAGACCTTTACGAACAAAAAGACCTTATCCAAGAAGCCAAAGAAAAAATCCAAGCTATTTTAGCCAAAAACGAAGCTAAAATTAAAGAAATAAAAGAAAATTTAGATCAAAATAATAAAAATATTACTATCTTAAAAAGGAAATTAATTCCATTAGAACAAGAGAAAGAAACTAAAGAAAAAGAACTTAAACAAAAACAAGCAGCAGAAAAATTATCTTCCTCAGAATGATAAAATTAGATTACGAGCCGAAATTGAAAAAACTCCAAAGTAAAATTTTAGAGCTAGTTGGTAAAATCGACAAAATCAAAATTCAAATTGGTAAATTAGAAAATAAACGAGAATACTACCAAGATATGTTAGCTGATGCCGAAAAAAATTAGAAGAAAGATATAGAATTTATCTGATTCCGAACAATCAATATTAAACCGAATTAAAACAGTCAGTGAAAACGCCATACTGAAATCCAAAAAGAAATTGATGAAGTGAATGAAAAACTTGCAGAAATCGAACTCGAAAAAGAAATTATACCAATCCCTAAAATTAAAATATCGCGAAATGCATAATCGCATGTTAACTTATGAAACAGAAAATAAATTATCAGTAGGAAATATGGTTAAATGGGGGTTTAAAGCTTTTGATAACCTCATTGACTTAATCCCTGCTAAATTTGGTCTGAAAAGTATAGGTAAAACAGTTACTTTTACACTTAAATTTGGACAAGGGATGGCGAAAACAACTTTAATTCTGCACGAAGGCCACCGTTT
>JAOSIP010000055.1:0-3060 GCA_030586815.1 Candidatus Phytoplasma planchoniae | reverse complement strand
ATAAAAACAAGGAACGGACGAAATAGTTTAGTCTAGGAAAAATCTTGTAAACTGAATAATGACTCATGGATAACCTCTGAAATGAGACTAAGAGAATAAAATATACTGTTTGGATAAATATGTCTTTAAGTTGTTACTTATTTAATAAAAGTTGTTATATGTTTGGTAAAAATACGTTAATAAGCAACTTATGTTGTCAAAATAACAAATAAGGACATTGCTCTTTGTTTTGTCTAAATGATATAGTTATCAATTTTATTTTTATTGAAAAGTATAACTCTATATTTATTATTTTTAGTTTTTCATGATGAATTTAAATTTAATTTAAATTTGAAATAAAATAATATTAATATTTTGAGTTTAGAATTTATTAAAAAATTAAAAATCTCAAGATTTCTACCATTGAAAATAATTATTTACCTTCAAGCATGCTTAAATAGGAAATAAAACTAATATTGTTGTTATATAATATTTAGTACTATTTTTGTTTTAACAATAAAATTTTTTCTACTTTAAGGGCCTCAAAAGTAATTTTTAATTTTTAACTTTTTAATTTTTTTACCTTTGATTTTTCAATTGGCTCAAAAGTGAGTTTTGACTTTTTTATTTTTTTTTTACTTTGAATTTTTTCTATCATCTCAAAAGTGAATTTTAAATTTTGACTTTTGACTTTTGACTTTTGCTTTTGGCTATTGATTTTTTTAATTTTTTTTCTACTTTTGGCTTTTTCAATCATCTCCAAAGTAAATTTTGACTTTTAACTTTTGGCTTCAACTTTGGGCTTTTGGCCTTTGATTATTGACTTTTAACTTTTGGCTTTTAGCTTTTGGAGATAATTCTTTTTTTATTTCTTATAGAAAATAGTTGTAACTTTTAACAAACAAACATCCCCTAAGAGGGGTAGATTTTTGGTCATTATTAAAAAATATTGAGGGTACAATTGTTGTTTGCTTGGTCAAACTCCCTTGGCTTATAAGCTGTAGAAAAAATAAGCTTCATGCGTTAAACAGTCTCCAATAGCTTATAAGCCCCGACAAATAGGACCTAATGTGAGATTTAATGAACATCATACTTAAGAATTTGGATTGTTCTCAATATTCTTTAGTCACAATCTCAGCTGGCGTACTAGTATTAGTGCATGCATGTAGTTTATCTTTGTGAAAAGCATAGTCAAGATCTATACACACCAGATGGAAAAAAAATTTCTTCTTCCACACCTAATAATTATCACCACTGAAACAACGAATATTTGATTTTTTTTATCAGAAATTATTACTTCTGTAATTAAACAAAATAAATATACTTATGATATTCACAAACTGAGGCACAACATATAAAAATATGATATGTTTACCAATGTAATACATATCTAAATATACATGAATCATGTGTCATTAAAATTCACATATAGGCAAAGAATTCAATACACAATTGATTCATAGAAGTATGTGATGAAACTAGCAATTACTAACATTCCTTAATACATGTAGGTAAATTAAGAAATAAATAATTTTTATCCAATCCTAATTAATCATAGAACTTTAATAACTTCTTAGTGAGGTAAAATTGTGTCATTATTATGATTAAGTAAATTGATATTATGCATGTTAGTATGTAATTATAATAAATATTTAATGCATATATTGTCATAGTTAAGGATGACATGGCTACTCAATTATTTTAATATGCACAATTACATGATATCACAATAATAGACTTTAATTTGAACACATAAACTCTCTATAATTTAATAATTGTCAATCCAAAAATAAATTGACTAATATAATTTAAATTAGGCTATAAAAAAATTGGGCACTATTAAATGAGTTTATTTTTACTTAAATGTTTAAATTTTACTATAACATAGTTCAAATAAAACAGAGCTAAATTTTCAAAATAAATTAATATGCAAGTTCGCAGTCACAATAAATATATTAAAAATATAAATTATTATCATTAAATTAATTTATATAAAATGGTCTGGGCTACATATTTTAATTGGGCATAATTAAACATCTTTCATGAGCTATATAATAAAATGTCTAAGCCAACAAAACAATATAGGTCATAAATTAAATTGACCTGAAGTTAATTCAATTCACATATTATAGACTATTCTAAAACTAACCTCAAATCCCAAATTCAATTTATTATATGTTTGGGCTTTAATTCTTTAATGGGCCAAAATTTTAAAAAATTTAACAAGGCATAAAAGTAAACACAAGCCCATGTTTCTTTCTCTGGCTCAAAATGATTTAAGGTTAAAACATTTAATAATTAGAGGAAAGAGAACATGAAGCGCATGGGAAGCAGCTGTAAAAACCAGGCCCCAACCAGCAACTAGCAGCCACGAACCGCGGTTGACATGACGTTTGGAATTTGAAAATTAATATCAAATATATATAAGTATTCTAAACAGCAGTCTCCCAAGACTTTGAATATTCAGAGCTAGAATTTTCCGGTCTCACCCATTGCCAAGTCTAGATGGGACAAAGAGCTGCAGTGTACAGCACGTGCTCAAGGCGAAGTCAGATGTGAAAAGATAGGAGGAGCTCTTATTTTCTTTCACTCCAAGGAAAGGAAATTAAAACGTTCATCCCATGAGGTCACTGATGAGCTGTAGAAGCCAGGCCCACCAGAAAAGAGACCAGACACATGCATTTGGACATTGATGGGGACTTTAACATATTCAGCTTCTCAACGAGCTGATTTAATTGCATGGGAGACTATAAAAAAATATTCTACACGGTTTCTCGTATTTCTGAATTAAATTATTACAAGCAAGTTGGGGGGTTTCCTTTCTTTTGTATTTTCAAGTCGTGCTCCCCAAGAAATTGCTTATGTAGGACCTTGGGACAGCTTCAACCAGCTCGCTCAGAGATTCATTATATATATAAACCAGTGACTTAAATTAGGACATCAACCAGTCCACTATCCCCAGCTAGATAGAATGGCTTTGGAGAAGCACCAGCTTCACTTTGTTTTGATACCCCTTATGGGCCCAGGCCACTTCATCCCCATGTTAGACATGGCCAAGTTGTTGGCACAAGAGGGTGTGAT
>JAOSIP010000054.1:0-3134 GCA_030586815.1 Candidatus Phytoplasma planchoniae | reverse complement strand
ATTTAAATCTCTAGGAGTTCTTTTTCCATCTAGTGGATATCTATGTCAATTCTTGATCTTAATGAAAAGAAAATTATACATATGTTGTTTTTGAAACTTGTCCTTGCATCTAAGAATAGTTGAGAGTCTAGATTGATCTCATTAATTTGAGCAGGGTCTTTTGATGTGACACTAATTTAATGGATCTAATTATGCAACATTCCAGCATTACTGTACAGTTCAACTTATTAGAAATCTCTATGGTTTTCTTGTTTGTCGCCTCCAATGTTGTTGAAGAGTTATTAGTGGCCATGGGCCATAAGCTCCGCCTTTAGAATTATTAGTGGCCACAGTCCATAAGCTTCACCTACATAGCTGTTAGTGGCCACGAGCCATAAGCTCCTCCTACATAGTTGCTAGTGGCCACAGGCCATAAGCTCCTCTTATAAAGCTGTTAGTGGCCACGGGCCATAAGCTCTGCTTACAAAGCTGTTAGTGGCCAAGGGCCATAAGCTGCGCCTATAGAGCTATTAGTGGCCACAAGCCATAAGCTCTGCTTACAGAGCTGTTAGTGGCCAAGGCCAATAAGCTGCGCCTATAGAGCTGTTATTGGCCATAGGTCATAAGCTCTGGCTACAAAGCTGTTAGTGGCCGCGAGCCATACAATGGTCACGGGCCATGTAGATTTTACATATTGGTGGCCATGAGCCATGTTGATATTAAACACTAGTGGCCACATATGTTTTTCACTAGTCCGGAACCTTAGCCTTTCCATGATGCCGAATTTTATACTTTGCTATTCTGATCCCGTCTCATACTAAAAGTGGGGGGCTTGTGATATGGTAGAAATATAATTTAATTATGGGAAATGACCAACCATGTAATTTTGCCAAACTTATTGATATTATATGCATATGTTGATGAGAACAAGGAAGGGGGGCTCCAAAGAACTCTCTCCTTCTGGAAGGGTCGACGAAAGCAAGGGAAGGACTAAAATGGGGAAGAGATAGGAGCTTCCAGTTTGGGGCTTCTCGAGCTTTTCTAGTTTTCTCCTTCTCTAGATCTTGGATTTTCCCTTGAGGCTCACACCAGCTGCTAGATTTTCTCCCTCTCGCTAGTTCTTAGCCTAGCTCTCTAGCTGGATCTCGACTCTCAAGCCGACTCTTTGTTTTTTACTTTTCAGACTCACGTCGGGTCTTTAGCATTGAATTTGAGGCTCTCAGCCCTTTTTAGGATATTCTCCCTCTCACTAACTTTCAACCTGCCTTTTTTAGGCACGTTATATCTCAACCGAGGGTTCTCTTTTACAGGATCTCTATTTTCCAACTCTTGGCTCATAGCTTGGCTTATGGCCTATGCTCTAATCTCCAGATCTAATTGGATCTCTAAGCTTCCTTCCAGCCCTCTAGTTCTCCCTCACATATTTCTTCTTTAAAACTCCAGTTCTCTAAGGCTCACAACCCCTCTCGAGTTTTCTTTTCTCTTAGTCGGACGATAGCTCACAAGCCCTCTTAAGCCCACCGAGTTTTCACGAGTAACATTGATCCCCTCCTATTTAGTTTTTATTTTCTCCTTTGATTGATTTATTAACTTGACAGTTGAAGTGCTTTAGCCAGGGAACCCCTAGACCTGTTCGATTACTCTTCTCTCTATTGTAGGAAACAAACGAGCCCAAGAGAATGAAACTCATCTCCCAAAAATGGACATCAACACTTTTGATGCTATAGTTAGTCTTAAAAGACTCATATCTATCTCTTATATATATATATATATCCTTTGATGGAATCTTGAAGATATCCCAATTGTCTAATTATTTTTTAATATTTTTAAAATTAATTTCTTTGTGATATATCATGGAAGATGTAGAAGTCTAGCTCCCACCAATTAATATAGTTCTTTCAAATGTTTGCATTTTGGGAAAAGTCCAATCTTACTTGGACTAGACAAATTTATGGAACCTGCTAAAGTATCATCATCATATACCACACCATACTTCACATGACCATATTTCCCTCAAATTAATGGGACTTACTGCCATATTCATTAGGGCAACCCGGCATCTGAAAAGGTGGCAAATCTAGTGTATATGTAGGTGTGCATGAGCGCACACATATAGGATTTTGTAAATAAATATTTAAAAACTATGTCGAGATTCAACATAAGCAAGTCTATAATCCTCACTCGAATGAGTTTGCAATATCTTCACTAATACAAAAAATATTTCCGTAAAACAGTATGAGAAATTTTTGCTATACATTTTATCCCTCTAAAGACATATCTTATTAATGTCTTGTGTACACCATCATCGTATCAACATCCAAAAACTAGCATAATTGTCCACAAGAAACATAACAGAAATACCTGAAAGATCTCCAATTACAGCACACGTATTCATGAAATAACCTACTTGTGAGGTTTGATGTGAGGGTAGAGTCCCAGTACATGCTCTGGATTAAAGTCATGACGTGTAAGAATTCCAACAATTGGCGGCCTCTGAAAATTAAGTAAAAAATTGTCTATCAGATTCATAGATTCAAATTTTGGGTGAGACAAGAAATTGAGTTAGTGAGAAGTAGATTTAAGTCACCCCTCAAATTTTGGAAGGAAAAGTTGAAAAAACAAAAAAAAGAGAGAACAGAAAAATTCTGCCTTTTAAGAAACAGCCTGAAAATATTATCCTGTTAACTGACAAAAATCTACATTAGTTAATGGGCCAAACGGATGGGTAGTAACCAATGCATCTACCAACCAAACAGAAAATGTCCACACTCGGATCTGATTAGAGACAAAATCATACCCAAGAAAAATTGAAATTTGGTATTTAAGTAATCACCATCATTCAAACCTAGCGTTGGTTAAGAACCTCATCCACTTTGAATCCTTCCTCCCAAATCCATAACAACCAATCCTATGCACCTTGTGTGATGGACAGAAAAGTCCACGTGTGTAGATTTTGCGTGCATGGGGTGCACATGTATGTGTATCAATCACATCACACAAATGCAACAACAACGACAATAATAAGCAACCATCACATTAAATTTATTTATTTTTATTTTCCCAATATAATTTATATTATAAATTTTAATTAATAATGATAAAAAAATTAAAAGAATCGGTAAATGTTTCGAAATTGTTTAAATTAATGATATATA
>JAOSIP010000053.1:0-3184 GCA_030586815.1 Candidatus Phytoplasma planchoniae | reverse complement strand
TCAACTTTAGGATTTAGTCATATGTTTAATTTTAAAATAGCTGTTTTAATATTTGTGATTAAATTAAAGATCGTTGAAGGTAATTTATCTTGTTATAATGTTATTATAATAGCACAAGTTTTTTTAAAAATATTTTTAGACCTTGTAAAGATATTATAATTTTGATTTGGAGGACCCAATCACAAGAATAATTTTTCTATTTAAATTGGAGATTGGAGGAACTTGAGTGTTGGAATTGAATCATTGGTGGGCCAAAATTTGAATCGGAAAAAAAATGGATAAAAGGGGAAAGGTTGACCAGAGCTTAATGCTCTTCATCGCAGAGTAACGGAGGAGCGTGGTGTGGGGGCTGAGCGGATGAAAACCCCGGCTGGGAGAAGATGCAGGCAGAAGCAGCAGCGCGCAAGCAGAAGCAGGTAGCGAAGCAGAAGCCGAAGCAGGAAGAAGAAGCAGAGGTGGCCGGCGTTGAACACTGGACTGCTGAGGAATCCGACAAAGAACCACCGGTTGGGTAAACCCTTACTCCTTGAAATTCTCTAATTACTTGCTGCAAATTGAATAATTTTGGTTGACTCTGGTTGAATTTCAGATTTTGGCTGTTGTGGGTGGAGGAGTCAGGTGTCCGGTCGCACACTGCTGGGTTGTGCGTATGGTGAGGTTGTAGTGGTGAGTGCTGTGAGCTCTCAGTGTGAGGAAGGGCTGGAGAGAACGAGAGAGGGAACCAGATCGGATGTGCCTAGTGGGGGAAGAGAAACCGGTCGCCTACCGCCAAGGATTTCGGCGTGGAGACTCGGGTGAGGGGCGCCGGGTATGGGAGTTGAGTGGCCGGAGTGGGCTGAAGCGGGCGAAGGCGGTGCCAACCAGAGGTTGCACTGGGGCGTCTATAGGTGCCGGTGATGAGCAGTGGGTGGCTGTTGTGGGTCGCCGAAGAACAATGGGAAAACGCGCCGGGGATGAGGAAGAAGGAAGTGTTGGGAAATTGTAAGAAAGGGGCCTGGGTTGAAATTACCCATAAGGGCCTTGAAGTAAAAATGAAAATAAGGGAAAGTTTAGGGTAAAATCTGAATTAAGGGAAAGTGTTGGAAGAATTGTGTAATTAGATGAATTTAAGGAGCTATTTTGGCTATTAGGAATAAGAAATTACATAATTGACCTAGCAAATTAATTTGACACTTTTGTCCACAAGCGTTTAAAAAGTGTATTTTGGGTTGGGGGGTAACAAATTGTGACTTTACCCTTAAAGAAAAATGAAAAAAAGGTAATTAATATTATTATTGAGAGTTATGAAACTGATTTAAAGGTAAAATGATGAAATTATCTTTTTGTTTTTTAAGGTAATTTGAGAAGTACGGTTGTTATGAGATTGGCTAATAGAGGGTGTATTTAAGGCAGTTGAGGTAAGGAATAATTTATAAAAATATAGATATTTTTAAAAAATAGGAAAAATGATATTTTCATAAAAGAACTTGTGGATTTGGCCTTTCAGCCTTTACAATGCAAAACGGTGGTTTTATAAATTTGTTTTTAAAATGAATTTTTGTATGAAAACGTATTATTTTCTCATTGTTGAATTATTTACATTTTGTCAAATTGTCCATGTATGAATTGATGAAAATTAATATGTTGAATGTGATATTTCTTACATGATTTACAAGTTATATTTGGTAATCATTTTCATGAAATGTGATATACTGCGATCAATATATTTTTGTAAAAAAACGTACTATATGGTTCCACATGTGATGTGGGGTGATTTAGCCCAACACATTTGTCGAGAAAGTATAAATCTCGTCACTTTCATCGAGGGAGAGGGTAACCTTGACCTTATTTGTCAAGAGATGATAAATCTCATTGTTTTTATGAGAGGAGAGGGTAACCCCAAAATAGTGCACCAGTTGGCCTTCCCATATTAAGGCTATGTAATTGTGATGTTATGGATACAGTGTGGTCATATATATGATTCTCCATAATATGTTTTTCTTGGATATTGAGAAATTGTGATTTATTATAAAGGGATTGCATATGTGTGTGTGTATTGTGGTAGAAAGTGCTTGATAAATGTGAAAGTGTGGATTTTACTTACAAAAAGAATAACTTGAAGATACTTAAAAATGATATGGCGTTGAAAGATGAGTATTTGTGTTTTATAAAATGATCATCCTTAATGAGTAATATTATTCACCCTTTTCCTCAAACTATTTTTAGGTTCAAATGAGCAAGCCGAGGTAGGAAGTGATGTGTTGTGACATGTAGATCGTGTTGATGATTAAGATTTATTTAGAAAATCTTGATTTATCTTTAATGAAGTGATTTTGAAATTGTAAAAATTATTATATTTGAAGAAAAAGATCATTTTATTATTTTAATGATTTTATAAGTTTTTGCCTTGCACTTTTGTAGGCCTACCTACAATAGTGTAGCGTCTGTTGCGTGCCCACGTGGTTTGGGGCGCAATAGTTATTCACATAAGAAGTAGGGAGAGTAGAGAAAAAAGAAGAAAGAAAAATTAAAATGAATAAAAAAGAAAGAGGATGAAAAAAGGAAAAAAGAAAAGAGAAAAAGGATAAGAATAAGGAAAATGTGGAGAAAAAGAAAGAGGAGGAAGAAGAACTAGAAACAAAAGAAGGAAAAAGGAAGGAAGAAAAGAAAGAATATATGCAAAATTAGAAAAAAGAAAAGTAAAACAAGAAGGAGAAAAAAAGAAAGAGGAGAAGAAAAAGAAGTAATGAGGAGAAGGAAAAAGGATAAGAAAAGAGAAGAAGAATAAATAAAAAGGCGAAGAAAAGTAGGAGAAAAAGCAAGATAAAGAGGAGAAAAATGAGAAGAATGAGAAGAAATAGAATAAAAAAGCAAAAATAAAGGAAGAGGATAAGAAGAAGAAAGATAAAAAGAAAGACATGGAGAAAAAAGAGGAAGAGATGAATAAAAAGAAGAATAAGAGAGTGTGAAGTAGGAAATGGAGAAAAAAAGAAGAAGAGAAGAAGCAAAAGTAAAGAAAAAGGAGGAAAAAGAAAAAAGAATAGTGAAAGGAGAGAAGGAACAACATAAAAAGGAGGAGTAGAAAAAGAAGCAAAGGGGGAAGGGGAAGATAAGGCAAAAATAGAGGAAGAGGAGCAAAAGAAAAAAAAGAACAAGAAAAAGTAAGAGGAAAAAGAGAAGAAAAATAAAAGAGAACAATAAAGAA
>JAOSIP010000052.1:0-3467 GCA_030586815.1 Candidatus Phytoplasma planchoniae | reverse complement strand
TAAATATATTCTTAAACATTAAAATAATGTCAAAAAACTTGAATCTATTTTGATTTTAGCATAAAAATAAAATCAAGATGCAATTGTATTAATTATGTGGTTCATTTTAGTTCATTTTGGTATACATTTTTTAATCACTATACTATATGACTATATTATGACTAACATAAAGGAAAATTGTATGAGAACACTATTTAAGGATTGCAAACAATAGTACTTGCTCAAATTGGTAAGTTTCGATACAAATTTGGGTACATTTATCAGACACTACAGATAAGTTGAGATGCAAAGTTGATGTCTAGTATTGGGTATGCCCACAGGACACTACAGTTATACCATTTCTAGGAAAGTGAACTTTACAAAACACTTTAGTTCATTCATGGGTTCACTGGATCTATGCTTTGGGTACACCAATCATTAGATTTTGGCTCACTAGTTGAACACTTCATTTGTATGATAGACATAACATTAATTGGACAAAATTCAACCCATCTAAAGAAAAATCAATATTCAAATGTTAATATATGATAACTAGCAATGACTACTAGGTACACTCGTGAGACATTACAAGTATACCATTTTTGCAAAAATGGACATTATAGAACACTTCAATTCATTAATGGATACACCAGATATGTGCTCAAAGTTCACCATTTTGAGATTTTGACCATTCGTCGAATACTTCATTTATGCAACAGACATAACATTAAATCTGTCATGCTTTAACATGCATGGGTGTGCAACAAATGCCACATTCTAACAGGCGAGACCCATAGGAGTGCAATGCAAGAACTTTAAACTAAAATATGACAGTTCGAAAAATCTGTCAAACATAAAATAATATTTGAAACAAAATAAAATCCTCAATTTAACATAATCCAACTCAAGGTTCTAAACTCAAATCATTAATTAGAACTAATACGTTAAATGGGCATCACTCCTCAACACCCCTCTCTGCTCATCAATACCAAAAAAAACTATTTTAGAAAAATGGATGAGTACAAGACCTAGTAAGAGATAAGTGTTTTATAAAAATGAAAAATCTTGCCTTTTCATTTCAAACATTATTTTCCAAACATTTATGAGTTATCCTTTTTCAATAGCAAAACTACAATATCCAAGTTTAACAAAACACATGCTAATAAGATACTCTTCATATGTGATAGTTTCAAAAGTCAACCGTAGTTTCCAAATTATCTAGAAAAAACCTATTATAAAACCCACATATGCAACCAAAAATTGTACCCCATGATACACAAATAATAAGATATGCATGACCTTTATATAAGAAGACTAGTCAATACATTAAGAGAAGACATGTCGACATGGATGGGTATGTACCCTTTCTCTGCCAAAAGCCAGGACTAAACCACCCAACACAATATCGCATCGGGGACCACATAACACATTTATTCAAAAATAAATTAATCGTAATATATCACAGTTCACAATTACCATTTTCTAAACATAACTCATAAATAACTTTAAGGAATACATAAATCAATGTGAGTAAAACCTAGTAGTTTGAACAAAAACAAGTATTGCAAAACCAAAAATAAATTCTTTAAATTAAAACAAATTACATTGGGAAATAATATATTTTCAAACACAAAACTTATTTTGCATAATAATTTTTTAAAACCACCATTTGAATTTTCAAAGGCCCAAAAAACTATATTTTTAATAAATAAAATTCCATTTAGAAAAATATTATTTCCCTAATTTTAGAAAAATCCCTTATCTCGAGAAAGTAGACAATTTTTTGCAATAGGTAGAGATAGGATTACACAATTCAATCAGAACCTAACAAAAGGGCCAACATGTCAAAAAGATGTTAAATTCTCAAACTCTAATTGTGGGGGTAAAACAATCATTTAACATTCTCAAACTGGTTAACCTTAAGCTCCAAAGGTAAAACCCTCAAAAGATCACCTCACACATACCACACAAGCCCAAACCCTAATCCAACACCAAAGGTAAAATTATAATTATCACACAAGCCTAAACCATAATTTTACTCCAAGGGTAAAATCATCTTTTCAAACATTAATAAACCCTAATTTTCCAAATCTAAGGGTGAAATCATAATAAATATCAAGTATCCCAAAACCCTAATCAAATTCCAATTTTAGAAAAGTAGTAATTAAATTTAATCAAGGAATAAAATAAATAAAAATTTTTAATTAATAAATAAGTAATTAAATAATCAATAAAACAATGCCTTAATTGAACTGGACGGTTTAGCTAGTTAGACTAGACCGGTTTAGCTAGTCTAAAAAAATACATCACAATTCCTTCTTTTTCTTCCTTTTTCTCTTCCTAACATATCCGATTTCACCCTAATGACACAGCCTACCAATAGTGACACTAGACTCATTCAGTCGCACGACCCCCATCAGTGGCCCATTACCAACATGCCATGCACTTTGCTGGCCATTGTGTGTACACACAACATGTAGCTTACACATGATGGTGCACACTATGTGCATGTTGATGGTCTATGCACACCCTCGCACCTGACCTCTAAGCAAGACACCCTCCCCTCATGGCCCTTTCTAGATACGTACACCAACCTCACTAACACCTTCATAGTTAACCTTCACTGGCCCAACTTACTAAACCCACAGAAACCATGAGAGGGAAAGGGAGAAGGAGAGGGGCGGAAGAGAGAGTGAGAGAGAGAGAGAGCTCATTGCAATCACTAGCAGCATGTTATAGAGGTCCTGTATGGTGGTTCACTATAGTGCAAAGTAGCTAAGGTTGCCTAGTGTAAGCCAAAAAGAGCAATTGATTTCCCCGCATGCATGTTGTAACACACACATACACATACACACTAAATTAGTAAAAATTGTGCCAAAAGCCCTTCTAGTTTTTAACCTTAGTGCCCAGACCACTCAGACTCCAATTTCCTTAATTAAGCCCCTCCAATCAAAATAAATAAATAAATACAACCCCAAATTAAATTATCTTGAAGCTCAATCTATATGCAAAAGACCAATTTACCTTAGAAAATCTAGGTTATTACAAAGTGGACAAAGTTCAATCCATATAAAGAAAAGCAATATTAAAATGTTAATATATGATAAGTTAGCATTGACATTTTATGCAAATTTAGTGTCTAGTACTTGGTACACTTAGGGATACTGTGAGTACACTATTTATACAAAAATGAATTTTTGAGTACACTTCAATTCATTCATGGGTACACTAGATTTATGCTCTAGGCATACCATTTATGAGATTTTGGCCCAATGGATGAACACTTTAATTGTGTAATAGACATAACAATAACTGGACAAAATTTAATGCATTTAAAGAAAATAAATGTTGAAAGGTTAATATATAATGAGTAAGCAATGACATTTACACAAATTTGGTGTTTGGTACTAGGTACAGTCAAGGGACACTACGTGTGCACCATTCTTGCAAAAAAGTGGATTTTGCAAAACACTTTAGTTTATTCATGG
>JAOSIP010000051.1:0-3507 GCA_030586815.1 Candidatus Phytoplasma planchoniae | reverse complement strand
ACGAACCCATCTAATTGTGTAAATTGATGACTATGAGTTGCATCATCTTTATCTTTACGATAAACATTTCCTGATGAAATTATTTTTAAAGGTTTATTAGGGTTTTGTAACATAGCTTTAATTTGATTTTCTTTCTTTTTCAATTTATTTTGGCAAAAGTAACTCTTTCAAGTAAAAAAATAGTTATTTATAAGTGAGGAAAACACGGTAAAGAAGAATTCAGGCTGTATTGATGTCAAAAATCATTCTCATTGGAAGTCCTTTTAGACTCATTTCTACAATAGAGAAAAACACTAGAAAATTTAATTGAAAAATATTCGGAGGTAGACTCTTGGACGGTCAGGTCAAATATAAGGAGATTATTTGGAGAAAAACTAAAGTGATTGGTAGGCTATAGTGGCTTACCCTTTGTATGCCTCTCATCCTTCTTTTATATGCGATAATTGTCATTAATTCTGTTGTTGGATTAAATGTCAAATGCTCATATAATCCCTTTGTATAATATCTTTTAGTTACTTATGATATTTAATACCATCATGCCACTAAAATGACCAATATGTCCTTCCTCTAGCTATACCACATGTGAGGTATTATTTTGGTATTATCATTGCCCCCTATACTCAAATTTGAATTTTTTTTATTTTTATTTTGAGAGCAGTTATGTTTCTTCTTCTTTCTTTTCTTTTTTCTTTTTAATAATTTGACGGCCCTTGCCACTCTTTAGCAATGGTTCATATAAAGCCAAGGCTTCTTATTTACCCAGTACTTTATGGCCTGGGGCCAATACTTATTTGCACCTTATGTAGTGGTAAGATCTTTCTTTAACGAAATGCTTTGATGACTCAAGGACACCAATCAACAATGCTTTATATTGTGGAAAAATATTTCTTTAACGAAATACCTTGCTAGCTTGAGGCCCCTAATTAGCAATGTCTTACATTGTGGCAAGATCTTTCTTCAATGGCATGCCGTAATGGCTTGGGGCACTAATTGGCAATGTCTTTCATCATGATGAGGTCTTTTTTTAACAAAATGTCTTGATGACCTAAGGCCACTAATCTACAACGCCTTATATCGTGGGAAGGCATTTCTTCAATGAAATGCCATAATGATCTCGAGGCCACTAATTGCCAATACCTTATGCCATCGCAAGGTCTTTCTTTGATAAAATGACTTGATGGCCCAAGACCACTAATTAGCAATGCCATATGTTGTGCAAGGTCTTTGTTTAATAAAATTCCTTCACAGCCTAGGGCCATTAATTGGTGAAGCCTTGCATTGTGGCAAGGTCTTTCTTTTAGCTAAAATTATTACAGCCACAAAACGCTGTGAGAATTTAGTCGCTTTGAAAATTACCTACCAATAAATTTAACAACACATAGCATTGCCAAAATAACTCTAGCAAGGAGTCTCTAATAGTCAAGTCAAGCCAAGCCAAAATAATTAGAGCAAAAGTTGTTATTAATATTGCTAACTGTTGTATTTAACTCCAATGTGCTATTGCTTTCCTCTTATATATTGAGCATTAATTGTCTTAACTCCTCAATTCAATGGTTTAGATTAACATAAATTACATTTTTAACTTCTTTTGGTTAACGAATAAATGAAAGACCATTTATTCCTCAAATTATTGCAATATCCCTTCTTTATTTACATGCCAAGTAGCCACGATTTTGCATTCAACTTGTCCAACATTCAGCATCCCCTTTGTGGCCCTACCTATCTAGATCTAACACGTGTCTTCTAGGCCCCTAAATTTTTACTTGTTTGGGATCATCTTCTACAATGATATTCAAGGGGGAGCTATCATTATCTTCCTCCTAGTTAGACTACCTAGCATATTCACTAGAATTTTAGGCTTTCTTGATCACAAGAACAAGCTCACTAGTTAAACCTTGTTTACTTGACATATCATTCACAACCAGTGAAACATAAAACCCTTCTGTGTGGGATAGGGTCACAAAATCTTCCTTGATTTGTTGCCTCCAACTCATGGTCACATTCAGAAGATAATTCTTCTTTTGTTGCTTATAACAAACTCTAGACATTTAGAAAAAATGTCTAAGCATCATAAAACATTTTTTTAGAAAAGCTTGATGCGGTTGGCATGAATATTACAATACTTGTATCTAAAAGAGGATACGCTAGTATATGTTATCAAACAAAAATATATACTTGCATATATTGATAACACCAAGAGAGTTGGTAACAACTTATCAAACACAGCAAAGGACAACAGCCTAAAATAATAGTACATATGATGGTTGTCTCAAGTTTTCAACATGAACTAAATGATTAATCCTAGTCATTAAACAATTGAAAAGATGTGCAAGGAAAGCAAAAAGTTGGCTACCATCTTTGGTTTGATGAATGAACCCAACCCAAGTCAATTGTATTTTAGAAGCATAACACCTATGGCTTCATGTGTTGAAGTAACTTAACATAGAGAGAAACTTAACTGTAGTTTTATAAAATATAATTTCATGGTAAAAAAAAAAAAGCATTTAAAGTTATTAAATTAGGCACTCATAACTAAAGCTTTTATTCCCTATGACTAATTGGATTCGGAAAATTATGAAGCATTGTATGTATTCTCCAAAAGAATATCGTACAGCTGAATATGTACAATATGCATCCATAGTAACATTAGCTAGACTTGGGTCAAAAAACTTGTAATTGACACTTGAGCTACCAAGTTGTATGAATAGTTTTTATTTTACCCATGCTCTAATTTAACTCTAATTTTACTAATAGAATTAGGGGATGAGGAGGTGCATGTTAGAAAAAGATTTTCTAATTCAATTACCCTAATGATCACCAATAGTAACAGATACACCTTTTATGGACAATAGACAACACAAATATTATGAAATGGTGAACATAGAGCTATATATTCATAAAAATAAAAGTCTTTAAAAAGAAAACCAAGTAGGTTTTAGAAACCCCCCTATATGGAAAAAATAAGGAAAAAATGAAAGGGACTCAAGTGGGAGAAAAAGCAAAGTTGGGCGATAAACAAAGAATAAGAGAGGTAAAATATAATAAGTGCGTAGCATATTTTTTTGTTGAGTTATTAATGAGTTATAATCTAATTTCAAGACAAAGGTTTTGTTGGTAAGCATTCACCTTTCCATATGCCTAATAAAGAAAATATCGTGGACTTTATCCTTGATGAGAAAAAGGATCAATAATGATATCTAAATTCAATAGTTAAAATGGATGAAGTTCTATTCTGGAGATGTTAGAAATCATACTTTTATATGTATGTCAAATTCACAATGGTCCACTTTGGTAATATTGTGTATGTGGACTTTAGGAATATGCACACCTTACTTTCTGATAGATTTATAAATGCCAATTTAAGTACACGCTTATCATTTCATATGGTAATTATACGATAAGTATCTTAAAATATTGACGTATATGTCATCACATGTTAGGTCATCAATGAAATAGTGTATAAGTTGCCATCACCAAAAATGGTTAAGAATTTGGACAGTAAAAAAA
>JAOSIP010000050.1:0-3591 GCA_030586815.1 Candidatus Phytoplasma planchoniae | reverse complement strand
CCTTTGCCTCTTGGATAATGTTCCTGATGTCCGACCAATCATCTTGCTGCCAATTCATAGCATCAATTACTATTTTTGCATCTCCCCCAATCACAGGGCCTTGAGCACCAATCTTTTTGGCAAAAAGACCGCCCTTAAGAGAGCCTTCGCTTCAATACTTGTAGGATAATTACTATTCAGCACTAACTCCGCTAAAACGGCCACTAATTCACCATTGCAATTTTGGATAACAACCCCAATGTCCACCAACCTTTATTTCTTGCTAGTGCACAATCTAAGTTCACCTTGTAACTACCTTCATCTGGTTAGATGCCATTTAATGTCCTTTTCAAAAGAGCTTTGATTGTTTATCCTAGAAAGCATTTTAAAAGCCCTTAGGTAATTTTCTACATTATTTAGAATGTCACGCTCTAAATTGAGACATGACAAACACCTCTCCTATAGGCACAAAAAGACAGGTATATTAATTTTTAAATTCATGAAAACTGCTACCTTGAACAATTAATATTTTTATCAATTTCAAATTTGAAATGAATACTAATCAAATATTAACAGATGCGTAAATTGCTAATTTAATAAATATGAATAATATACTTAACTAATAGAATGCAGGTATTAGTATTTCTAAAAGACTTATAAAGTACAATTATTAAAAATCGCAAACTAAACTGTTCTTAAATCAATGTACATGCTTATTAAATAAAGAGGTGAAATTTATTAAATCTTAAACTATATTATTTTAATTTCCATGGTCATCACTCCCCCACTACCCTATATCATCAATTGCGCCTGAAAAGTTTTAAAAACTAGAAATGAGTATAGCTCAGTAATACACATTTTCATTCCATAAATTTTCCAAATAATCAATATAGAATTTTTCTATCATTATTTGAAAAATATAATCATCCAATTAAAATCACAACATAATGAAATGTAACAAAACAGACACTATACAGATATGTAATCAAAACAACTGTAGGCTGAAGCATGACACATGAAACCTGAATAGAAATCAAGCACTGGCTTTGATATAAAAGCATAACACGTGTACATAAGACATGTCAATATGACCAGCACTTATTTAAAACTAGATTATTAAGCATTTGTGAGCTTTTATTTAGTGAGATTTGAATTTCTCTCTTGCGTGGTAAAAGGTCATAAACGTAGACTTTTGGGTTTAAGTTGAACCACGTAAATCATTATACTTTATATATTGTTTTTATTATTTTATATTATTGATTGTATATTGTGATATTCTTGTTGATTTTTATTATATTATCACCGCATATATATAATCACTAAATGGAATTAGTTAGCCAAAATTTTTAATTAAACCAATTCATCCTCCTCTTAGTTAGCTATAATTTGGACAATAATTTTGTTTTTCAATATAACAATCTAAAAATCCTTTTTTATAAAAACAGTAATTTCCTCAAGCCCAAATCCATAACTTTTAGAATCATTTCCATAAAAAAATATAACATTTCTTATCTTAACATTGAGCTAATTTCCCAAGGTTAATAGTAAGAGAGTCAACATAGTCTCGATGCGACCCCTAACACCAAAAGGGTATTTTAGTAATTTATTAAGTGATTGTGCAAATAATATCTAATCATAACCCCTAAGTATACTTTGGTCAAAAATCCATAATAAATTCCCCGCTTATATATGAGATACAAAAAATAATTTTCCTCCAAAACACTCAACAATTCCTACTCTAATCTTAATTTTCAATAACTCAACATAATATAAGTTCCTTGCTTGCCCAAAATTACCCCAAAAATTAACTATTAATTTGCATCTAAACATAACCCATTATCAAGGGCAAAATTGTCCTTTTCAATTACCCAAGCCTTAATCTCCTTATTACCTCATTACATATGCAACAATAATAATAATTTAATTAATTTCTTAATTTATTGTCCAAAACCAAATACCGAAGGGCAATTTGGTCAAAAAACCAAAATACCCCAAATTCTCAACTTCTCTCCCAATTTCGGCCACCATCACCATTGTCCATCCATCACCGGCGGCGGTAATGTCGGCGGTTGCCCCAGGCTAGCACTGTCCCCTTGATTCTGCCAGGTCTCGGCCAAACCTCAGCCACCTAGCCCACAATGGCATCCCCGACTCCTGCCTTCCTGATTCTACCACAACTAGACAACCTCCATTCCGGTTGACCCCCACACAGCCACAACCCGCACGCTGACTGGCCGAACTCCACGAGCTCCAGCACTGCTAGACTTTCGACGCAGCCCAGCAATCCAGGCCGCACGCAAATCACATAATGGGTCAGACAGGTTGTGCAATCTCTAGCGCACTGCCTAATCTGGCTTCACCCACGAATGGCCAAGCCATACGAAGCTAGACTCGGCCACCGGCCACCACCCCCACCCAAAACTGTCACCATCCTCTTCCTTCTCCACCAATCCAACCCGATTCACATAGACATCCTCAGCATCAATGGATTTAAGCCAAAACAGAAATACATTAGAGGAAAATAATCGGAAGGTATACCTAACCCGACGGCACACCTGATGGCAAGGGCTCCTCAGCAGAAGTGGCGGCATCGCTCCGGTGATCGGCGGCTGCGGGGCACAAGCAGAAGTCAGATGTCCTCCAAAACCGGGCAATCAAGATTATAAACGCAAGCCTCAACGTACAATTGCAATATAAGCCCCTATCCAAAAAGACTTCAATTCCAATACCCGAGCTACACAAATAGCGTCAAGTCCTCCCTCACAGTGACATTTGATTTCCAATTCTTCAAATTAGTTTAAATTCCGAAAACCTTTTAAATAAAAATTATTTAACTCAAAACTCAAGCACTTTACAAAATAATCTCAATTTGACTCAAAATTTTTTGGGTTATCATGTCCTCTTCCCGTTAAATAAAGTTTACTCCCATAAACTCATAGTTACCCGAGTCATTGAATAAACGAGAATGCTCCTGGCGCATTTTTGACTCTAACTCTTATGTATCCTCCTCATTTGAGTGATTATTCCATAATACTAAACAAGGCTAATAATCCTCTTACGAAATCTAAGATCTTGCTAATCTAAAATATGAATAAGCACTCTTCATAAGTCATATCCTCTCTTAATTGAATGGGGTCAACTTCCCAATTAATAACTTGATCTAGATCTGAAATATATTTCCTGAGTAAATAGACATGGAAGATATTATGCACTTTAGATGGTTCTTCTAGTAAACGCAATCTATAGGTCACTATTCTAAACCTTTCAAGTATTTCATATGGGCCAACATAGTGAGGGCTAAGTTTGCCATGAATTCTAAATCTTATGATGCCTCTAATAGGTGAGAGTTGTAGGAAAACTTTATCACCAACCACAAACTTGAAGTCATGCCAGCCACAATCAGCATAACTTTTTTTGTCTATTTTGAGCTGTAAACATATGCTATCGAATTAAATGCACCACCTCAACTGATTGTTGTATCAATTATATTGATTTAGGTCTTGAAGTCGGTAATAAAGGTGGTAATATTGTAAGTTATGGAAAAATAAAAATAATATTTCAGAAGATAAACATAGTTATCATTTAATTAATTATTTAGGAATTTCAGAAATT
>JAOSIP010000005.1:0-38769 GCA_030586815.1 Candidatus Phytoplasma planchoniae | reverse complement strand
CTCATGTTATTAATCCCATATTTAAACTTTTTGAATACCCTTAGTTATTTAAAGAACAATTTTGAATAATATTCCATGTTTACTAAAGTTTAGTTTCTTGCTCTAAAAAGTTATTTGTTCCACCACAACCATCCCAAATAAACAATAAATTACTGACTTCTTTCGCCCTATAAAGGTCGTTAACCTTCATCTTGGGAGGGCATTAACTTAATTATTCCAAATTAAGTTTTTACTCCTCCGACTACTAAAAAGTCGCTTTATCCTTGGACCTAATGACTTTTATTTCATTATTAGTTAATTTACTAGCCTTTAGGATTCTCCCAGTTACTCTAAATATCGACCTTGATTCCTTAGGTGAAGTAACCGTTATGGAAACGGTGAGATTCCAGGTTTTTTAATTGATAAACTATCCAATACAGTTCTTTAATATTGATAGGCTCTGGACTGTCCAGTTTAAGTAGTTTACAGAACAGGTTCGAGTATTACATCTTCTTATCCTTCTTAGGCCCTTTCAGGCTTATCCTTAGAATCGTTCGGTGGCGGTATCTTCTTGACTAACTACTTACATCGCAATCCGCTTTTAAGAACTGCTGTAATTCCTTATTGTTTCCTTTAAGGAACCGTTCTTATCCTGTCAGTGTGTGTTATCAACAACTGGTTATTGGTTAGATAACGCGATATTTAGGCCTCTTGGGCGCCCAGAACTTCCTCGTGATAATTTTAATAAAATAGTTTCTGCTAAAATCGGGATAGAATAGTTGAGTTTAATAATAAATTTATTTCATTATATATTTCAAACTAGCCCCCCACAGAACCGGACAAGCAAGTTTCCAAGCATCCGGCGCCTAATATCTGATTACAGATATTGAAACTCTTTCGCCATGTAAAGGTTATTACCCTTCGCCGTGGTCAGGTTCTTCTAAAATATTCCAATTCTAGAATTAAACTGACGACTACTCTAAGTTTCGCTTTTCCCTTGAGCCTAACAGCTGTTAGTTTTAACCTTTTTGTGGTGCTTTTAGGGAGATCGAAGTTACGATATAATTCTACATGAAGTTTTAGGTACGGTTTACAGTTACTTTCAAACTGAGGCTATTATTTAATATTAAATAATAAGAGTCCTTTAATTTGCCAATTTAATGACTGCTCGGGATGATACAAAATTAAAAATGATTAATAATTTTGTTCCATTAAAGCTTTTCTCGGATTAAATAACAACTTACCGAGTATAGGTTTATTATTACGACGCTTTTTAACCGCTTAGGGATTCACACCTTCTCCTTGACTTCTGGTCTGGCAATAACTTTTTTGGTTAGAGTTGTTTCACCTCATCTTGCTTTCGTGCTTTTGCTGTTATTAATTACTCTTTCGAGATAATTAATCAAGCCCACTTTGCAGTGTTTACGTGACCTTTAGGAATCATCCGTTCCCAAATAATTTGTTAAATTACAAAATTATATGTTTCTTTCGCGCCCTCATTTAAATGATGAGCTGTAACAATATAACAAGTTTGATATTGAACAGCTATTTTTTGCAAATACAATTTTCGAGTTAAACTAGCTTGATTTTGAAAATTTTTATTTTCCAAATTTAATTCAAAATAATAAAAAGGTATTTTACGTAATTGACAATATTCGTTTACTAAAACTTTATCTTGATAAGACCGTTCTCGCTTTAAATGATTAAAATGAACTACAATTATTTGAAATTTTCTAGAATATAAATAATCTAATAAAGTCATAGAATCAACGCCACCGCTAACCGAAATTACATATTTATATTCTCTTTTTAATGAAATAGATAATGATAAAAACATAAATTTCAATTATCTTCCTTAGATAAAAATGATAAACTTAAAATATTCAATTGTTCTTGAGTTACAGTAGCAGGCGTCTGTAACATCAAATCTTGTGCTGTTTGAGTTTTAGGAAAAGCAATAACATCTTTAATATTATCTGTATCAGTCAATAACATAACAATTCGATCTAAACCTAAAGCGACACCACCATGAGGAGGTGTACCATATCGCAAAGCTTCTAAAAAAAAACCAAATTGTTTATTCATTTCTGCTTCAGAAAAACCTAATTTATGAAATATTTTTTTTTGGTAATTGTATTGATAATTTCTTAAAGAACCGCCGCCAATCTCATAACCATTACAAACTAAATCATATGCACATGCTTTCGCCTCATGAGGATTTTGATCCAAAGTTTGATAATCTTCCGGTTTAGTAAAAGGATGATGCATAGCTTTATATTTATTTTCTATATCATCAAAAATTAATAAAGGAAAATCTATGATCCACAATAAAGATAATTTTTGAAGATCAATCAAATTTAAATCTTTTGCTAATTTATTTCTTAAAAAACCTAAAGATTCATAAGCGTTATAAGATTTTCCCATAGATAAATCAAATACAAAAAAACAATATTCATTATTTGTTAAAAAATTTAATTCTTTATTTAAAGCATTAACAAAGCTACCTTCAATTTTATCATCAATTTTAATCAAATAATACAAATCTAATTGATATTGATTTTTAATCCAACAACAATATTGTAAAATTGCTTTTTTATTTAATAATGATTTTTCGGATAAAAAAAATCTAATACCTAAAATATGAAATTTATTAATCATTTCTGATGATATCAATGATAAATTAAAAAAATTCGTCAAATTTTCTATACATAAATCAAATCTTAAATCAGGTTTATCGGAACCATATTTTTTCATAGCTTGATCATAAGTTAATTTAAAAAAAGGTTTATCGATTTCATAATTTTTAAAATTTTTAATCAAACATATCATAATTTTTTCTACTAAATTCATAATTTCTTCTTGAGACCAAAATGAAATTTCTATATCAATTTGGGTAAATTCTGGCTGACGATCTGATCGCAAATCTTCATCACGAAAACAACGCGCTATTTGAAAGTATTTTTCAAATCCAGCAATCATATATAATTGTTTAAATAATTGCGGAGATTGAGGTAAAGCGTAAAAAGATTCAGGATACAAACGCGAAGGTACTAAATAATCCGAAGCCCCTTCAGGTGTAGATTTCGCTAATATAGGAGTTTCTAACTCAAAAAAACCCTGAGATATTAAAATTTGACGTATATTTTGAGTAATATAATGTCTTTGTAATAAATATTTTTTTTGTTTTTCTTTTCTTAAAGCCAAATAACGATATTTTAATCTATGACTTTCATTACTAGTATTTTTATCTTCAACTAATAAAGGTAAAGGTTGTGCTTCTGATAAAACATACAATTGGTTTATAATAATTTCGACATCACCAGTTTTTAAATTAGGATTTTTACTAATTCTTTCTACTACTAAACCTTTAACTTCGACGACAGTTTCTATTGGTATTTTAGATATTTCTGAATATTGTTTATGGTTTTGTTCTATAACTAATTGTATTAATCCTGAAAAATCTCTCAACATTAAAAAAATTTTATTACTTAAATTGCGCTTACGAGCAATCCAACCTTTTAAAAATACCTGTTCACCTTGATTTTTTAAATTAATTTCATTATTATTATAGCTATATTTGCTCATTACGATTATAAAGTTAACTCCTTTTTAAAAAAGTAATAATATTATTTAAATTAACATTATAAATTATTTTTGTAGTAGTATTTTTAACTGTCAAAAAATTTTCTTTCAATTCTTTAGCGCCTATAAAAATAAGATAATTAGGTTTTAATTTTAAAGCTTTTTTAATACATTTAGTTAAATTAAGTCCATCAGTATTATAAATAACTTCGGCATGAATATTATTTTGGCGTAATTTTTGAATTAATCTAAAAGCTTCATAATTAACTGAATAATCAACTGATAAAACACATACATCTAATGATTTAGAATTAATGTTTTGCCAAAAATTATTATACTGCAAAGCCAGCATTAATCGTTCTATGCCAATAGCAAATCCTATAGCTTTAATCTTTTTTTTACTTTTAAAATGATAAATTAAATCATTATAATTACCACCACCACCTAAAATTAATTCAAAAGGTTCTTCATTAGGTATAGATAATGCAATTTCAAAAACTATATCCGTATAATAATCTAAACCTCTAACTAAAGTCGGATCAACACAAAAATTAATATTTTCTTTTTTTAATAATGATAAAAATATTTCAAATTGATGTTTAAAAGATAAATCTAAAAAATTTAAAATTAATGGGGCTTGTTTTAAAAAAATTTTATTTTGACAAATTTTACAATCAAAAATCCTTAAAATATTAAATTGCTTACGTTTTAAACATAAAGAACATAAATCTGATGAAAAATTTTGCAAATAATCAGAAAAAATTTTAATAAAATTTTGACGTGTTTGTGCATTACCCAAATGATTAATTTTAATTTGTGCCTGAGGTAAATTAAAAAAAATTAAAATTTCATTAACCAAACAAAAAATTTCTAATTCAGATAAATCATAATAATTACCTAACATTTCAATACCTATTTGATGAAATTGACGATATCGACCATATTGAGGTCTCTCATATCTAAAAAAAGGACCACAATAATAAAATTTATAAATATCATCAAAATTATAAAACTTATTCTCTAAATAACTACGAACGATACCAGCCGTTCCTTCTGGTCTTAAGACAATTTTTCGACCTTTTTTATCTAAAAATTGATAAGTTTCTTTATTAACCATTTCAGATTGAGGTGTAGCATGATAAAAAATATCACAATACTCTAAAATAGGGGTACGTATTTCTTGGAAATGATATTTCTCAATAATTTTTTTTAAATTTTTTTCTATGAATTGTAAATGTAACATTTCTTCTTGAAAAAAATCTTTAGTACCTTTAATTTTTTTAATATTCATAACTAACTTTAATATCCCTTTTAAACCATCATTGCATACAAAACCCTAAATTAAGTTATTACATAATTGTTTTTATAATATCATATAAATAATATTTAAATTATTCAATGATTATATTTAAAACTTATACTCGTATAATAATTATTAATGAATAATAACTTTAAACATATTGACGCTTTTTATTTTTATAAAAAACTTCTTGAACCATTCCTGCTCCTAAACAAAAATCTTCATAATAAAAAGCACATATCTGGCCAGGAACTACCACTTTAATCTTTTCTTTAAAAAAAATTTTTAATTGTCGAGAATCAATCCAATATGCTTTAACTTCTTGCTCAGATTGTCGATAACGAAATTTTGATTTTAAAGTCATAATATTTGGATATCGAAAATTTTTATAATCTCGCCAAATAACATTAGTAATTAAAGCAGAATCGCTGTATAAATAGATACTATCAGAATTTTGCGCTACATAGAGAGTATTAATCACTAAATCTTTTCCTACTACATACCAAGGGGACGAATTATAACAAGATAGATTACCTAAATTTAAACCTTTACGTTGACCAATAGTATAATAAAACACTCCCAAATGTTTTTTAGGTAAAATATTACCTTTAGTATCCTTAATTAAACCTTTATTAATAGGTAAATAATTTTGTAAAAAATATGCAAATCTTCTTTCTCCAATAAAACAAATGCCTGTAGAATCTTTTTTACTAGCTGTCACTAAATTTTCTTGATAAGCTATTTTTCGTACCTGAATTTTAGTTAAATCACCTATAGGAAATAAAATTTTAGTTAATTGTTTTTTTTGTAATTGAGACAAAAAATAACTTTGATCTTTATTTTGATCTTCAGCTTTTTTTAAAATTGGATCACCATTTATAACTTGAATACGTGCGTAATGACCCATAGCAATATAATCTGGTTTAAATTTGCAATTAACATAATCTGAAAAAATAGCAAATTTAATATAATTGTTACACAAAACATCAGGATTCGGGGTCAAATTTTGATTAAAAAGTTTTAAAACATAAGAAAAAACTTTATCCCAATATGCCTGAGAAAAATCAACAAAATGACAATTAATTTTTAATTGTTCAGCAATTTTTTGAGCATCTTTAAAATCTTGTATTTGAGGACAAATAGATTGTTTAATAAAAGGGTTTCCTCGAAAATCATAATTTAAACCACTATCCCAATTACGCATAAAAACGCCTTCAACATCGTACCCTCTTTTTTTTAAAATAAACGCAGATACACTACTATCGACGCCACCAGATAAACCAATAATAACTTTTTTTTTCACAATAATCTCTTTTTATTTTTTATTCGAATTTAAAGATAAAAAATTTAAATTTAATTTGGATATTAAATTGGTTTCTGCGCATTCTAACAAACTATTTTCAAAAATTTTTGGACCCGAAGATATATAATTTCTTTGATATTGACTTTGATAAAATTGTTTTAAAATTTGAGAAGTTAAATCTAAACTGCTTTCTATAGAAATATCAAACGTTTTAGATAATAAAAAAGCAATTTTTTCTAAAGTTAAACTATATTTTAAATAATAATATAAAATAAAATCTTTTTTAATAACATATTCATTATTTGATTGCAAAGTGGCTTGCTTTCTATAAAAAGATGTTAAATCTTGAAATTTTGCAAATATATCATCTCTCTCTAGATGAAAAAAAACTAATTCTGCTATTAAAGTATCTGATAAACCAATATTCAGATTAAAATTTAAATCAAAATTATAAAAACTTTTTGTAAATCTACCTAAACTAATATCAGATAAATTATGATTTTCTAAAAAAATATTAATTCCTGTTTGATCAATGGATAACGAATTATGATTAAATATATTTATATTTTTATTGTTATCTGATAAATCATTATAATCTAATAATGAAGATTTGCGATAATTATCAATTCCTATTTTTTGCAAAAAATCCTGAATTACATCGAGAAACAAAATGTAGGAATCATCTATAAAAACATTCAAATCATTAAATTTTTTGTTGTTTAATTTAAAACTTTGAATAACTACTAATAAATTAATGAAATCATTTAAATTAGGACTTATAGATAAAAAAATTTTACTATCTGGACAAGACGATAATTTATTGCATAAAAATAAACATTGCAAATGATTAGCAAGAGCTAATTGAGAATTTAATTCGGATTCATTAACAAAAGGTTTAATATTCCATTTTTTTTCAAAAATAAAATCTTTTTCTTCTCTTAAACAAAAATAAGATTTTGGAATTGTTATTTTTTTTACTTCAGATATCTGATCTGCATAAGTAGTATCAATTAAACGCTGATGTTTAATAAAATCCATACAAACATCTATAATTAAATTTGTTTCTGAATCAAAAATATCCTTTTCATCTATCAAATTACCTAAAATAGCAGCTATTTTATGATTTGAAAAAACCACATCATTAGACATTTCACTTTTCATACCGTTACTAACATAAAAATAACCACCAATTTGTTTACGAGAGTGATTAATGACAGCCATACGACGTAATTGCGCTTTACCTAAATGCTCTGTAGAAGCAGATAAATTAAAAATCAAATGTGCCCCTTTTTTAATTAATAAATCACTAGGTGAGTTAATAGTCCATAAATCCTGACAAATTTCTACTCCGAAACACACATTATATAAATCATTAATAAATAAAATACTACCAAAAGGGATTTTTTGATCTAAAAAAATAATTTCTTGCATCTCAGGAATAACATTACCAGAAGTAAACCATCTTTTTTCACAAAATTCTTCATAATTCGGAATAGTATATTTAGGAACAATTCCTAAAATTTTTTGTTGTTGTATAACAATAGCTACATTAAAAATCATCTCTTGCCAAACTAATGGCATTCCTAAAATATAAACTCCTTTAAAAGAAGTTTTCTTAATAATATAATCTAAAGATTTTAAAATATTATTGTTAAAATCGTTTTCAAAAAAAAAATCACCAGCTGTATAACTACTTAAACATAATTCTGGAAAAACCACAAAACTCGCTTTACTTTTGACTAAAACACTCAAAATAATATCATTATTTTCATCAAATTTCCCCAAAGTTAAATTAGGATTAGCTAATTCAATTTTTAAAAATCCATTCTTGTACATTTCGTTATCTTAAGTAATCAACCTTTCTAATAAAATAATTTTATTTATCAAATTTCATTTCTGAATTATTTTCAATCAAATTAAATATAACTTTTTTATCCATGATCCAACCCATAATATAAATAGATAATAAGGATAAAAAAATTCTTATCATAATCTCCGAAAACATATTAAAAAAATTTATTTGATCAAAACTTTCCAAAATAGATGATAAAAATATTAAAATACCATCAGTAATAAATAAAGAAATTTTAAAATTCATTCCGTAAATATCTTTTAAAGCTTGTTGAAAAATATCCATACCTCCGGTAGTGAATCCAATTTTTCTAATATTAGCTTGAGTAAAACCTATTAATAATCCGCCTAATATAGACGATACAAATAATTTATAATATTCATTATTCCAAATAATTAAACGATTTAAAAAAAATGTTGACTCACCTAAGATATAAGGTAAAAAATACATTACTATCATTAAAATAATAGCCAAAATAGCACTTTTTAAGATAAATTTTTTGCCAAATATTTTATATCCAATTATTATCGCTAAAATATTATACAAAAACATAAAATAAATCATTATTTTATCCGATATAAAATAAGAATTATTTGTAAATAAGTTGCATAAACGTGCACTCGTTAAAGCTAAACCTTCAATTCCGCCTACATTTAATTTACTTCCTAAAGTAAATACAAATATAGTTATTGCTAAAATAATATCATTTACAATCAGTATTAACCATTTATAAAGATTTTGTTTATAAATTTTTTGATCTTTCTTCATATTGTTTGTATTCCTTTTTTAGCAAAATATTTTTAAATAAATTTAAATTTTTAATATAAAAATTAATTTTTAATTCTTAAAAAAGCATTAATAAAATCATCTAATTCACCATCCATAATATCCATAATTTGAGAACTTTCATAATTAGTACGATGATCTTTAACTTTTTGATAAGGATGAAAAATATAACTTCTAATTTGAGATCCCCAACCAATTTCTTTTTGATCTGATTTTAAATTAGCTTCTTGTTTTTTTTGTTTCTGTAAAGCTAATTGAAATAATTTAGTTTTTAAAATTTGCAAAGCTTTTCCTTTATTACGAATTTGACTTCTTTCATTTTGGCAATTAACTACAATACCAGTAGGTAAATGTGTAATTCGAACAGCTGAATCGGTAGTATTTACATGTTGACCACCAGCCCCACTACTACGAAAAACATCTATTCTTAAATCTTGTTCTTGAATATCGACAGTAATTTCTTCATTAATCTCTGGTAAAACTTCACAAGAAGAAAAAGATGTATGTCTTTTGAAATTAGCATCAAATGGAGATTTTCGCACTAAACGATGTATACCTCTTTCAGATTTAAAATATCCATACGCATAAACACCTTTAATTAGACAACTAACAGTTTTAATACCAGCTTCTTCTCCTGTTTGTAAATTTAAAATTTCTAATTGGAATTGTTTTTTTTGAGCATATTTTTTATACATTCTAAAAAGCATTTCACACCAATCTTGAGATTCCAAACCTCCGGCGCCAGAATGTAACATTAAAATAGCGTTATTTTCATCATAATTTTGATTTAATAAAACTTCAATTTCTAAATTCTTAATATCTTTTTGTAACTTTTTTAATTCTAAAATTAACCACGTTAAATTTTGTGTATCATTAAGCTCATAATCCGAAGATAATAAAATCAAAGCTTGATGTTGTTTTTGTAAATTAGTAAAATTATTAATTTTATTTTGTAATTGACTAAATTTTCGAGTTACATGCGCAGCTTCTTGTGTATTATCCCAAAAATTTGGTTTTTCCATTAATAATTTAAAAGATTTCAATTGTTCTAACATTTTTTTGATATCTATTTTTTGTTCTAAATTGAATAAAATAGATTTTAAATTATTTAAAATTTGATGAAATTCATATTTTTCCATTATAAATAATTATCCCCTCTGGAAATTATTTTTTTAATTAATCCCAAGGTTTTTTAATATTTTTTTTAATTCTAATTTTATCTCGATTATTTAATTGTAATAATTCTGTAGGATTTAAATCATCAAACAAATCTTCAAAAAAATTTGATTTCAAAACAATTTTTGTAATATCTTGAGAAATATTATCAATCATACGATTAAAAAATTTTTGTCCTTCTTGTTGGTAAACAGTTAAAGTATTTTGTTGCCCATAACTTAAAAAATTAATACTTCTTCTTAATAAATCCATATCATTTATATGACGTTGAAAATTAATATCAATATTTTTTAATATAATTAATTTAATAATATTTAAGTATTTTTGTATACCAACTAAATTAAATTTATGTTTTTGCGAATCTACAATATTACGAGCTTTGTTTAAAATAACTGATTCTATTTGAGAATAAGATAAGTCTTTTTGATTATTATCTTTAAAATCTATTTTTGTTAAAATATTTTCATCAAAAAAATTAATTTCACAATAATGAATTAATTCAACTATAATAGCTTGTTTATCTAATTTTTGAAATTTCTCTTGTTTCATCAAATTTACAAAATTTTTAACTTTATTTTTTAAATTTTTATTCATAATATTCCACAAAATTTTTTCAACCTTATTAGAAGATAAAATTGCTTTACGTTGCTTGTAAATAATATCTCTTTGTAACTGTAAAACAGAATCAAATTTTAAAACAAATTTACGATATTCAAAATTAGAAGATTCAATTTTTTTTTGTATATTAGTGAATAAATTCGTTAAAAAACGAGAAGAAACTGCATTATTTTGTTGATGTTTACTATATTGCAACAAAGTAACTAACTTACTAACTTTATCAGAACCGAAACGTTTTATCAAATCATCTTCTGCAGATACAAAAAATTTAGTATAACCAGGATCACCTTGTCTACCTGCCCGTCCGCGAAGTTGATTATCAATTCGTCGCACTTCATGCCTTTCTGTACCTAAAACAGCTAAACCACCTAACTCAGCTACACCTTCTGCTAAACGAATATCTGTACCTCTTCCAGCCATATTGGTAGCTATAGTAACAGCACTTTTGTGACCAGCTTTTGCAATTATTTCAGATTCTTTCAAATGATTTTTAGCATTTAAAACTTCATGAGCTATTTTATTTTTTTTTAAATCTTTAGAAATTTGTTCTGAAACTTCCACACTAACAGTACCTATCAAAATAGGTTGTTTTTTAGAATGTCTTATTTTAACTTCTTCTATTAAAACTTTCCATTTTTCCTTTAAAGTTAAAAAAACTAAGTCCGAAGCATCTTCACGAATCATTTTTTTATTAGTAGGGATTTGAATAACTTTCATATTATATATACTAATAAATTCTTTTTCTTCAGTTTTAGCTGTACCAGTCATACCAGATATTAATTTATAATTTCGAAATAAATTTTGATATGTAATCGTCGCAGATGTTTCAGTTTCAGCTTTAATAATACAATTTTCTTTAGCCTCTAAAGCTTGATGCAAACCATCACTAAATTGTCGGCCTATCAAAGCACGACCTGTAAATTGATCAATAATCACAATTTGATTATTTTGTAATAAATAATCTTTATCTCTTTCCATAATAAAACAAGCTTTTAAAGCATTTTTAATAAAATGTAATAAAAAAGAATTTTGATTACTATATAAATTATTAATTTTAAAAAATAATTCTGCTTTTCGAATTCCTTCTTCATTTAATTCAATAGTTTTAGATTCTAAATCAATCACATAATGTTCAAATTTTAAACTTTTAGCAAAACGATCAGCATCTCTATAAAATTTAATACCAGATTTTACATTATTAGAAATAATCAAAGGAGTTCTAGCTTCATCAATTAAAATAGAATCGACTTCATCAATAATTACATAACCATATTCACGAGTCATTAAAACATTATTGATATCACTTTCCATGTTATCTCTCAAATAATCAAATCCAATTTCACTATTAGTAGAATATAAAATATCACAATTATAAGCTATTTTTTTTTCTTGAATACTTTTATTTTTAAGATTTAAACCTACACTTAATCCTAAAAAACGAAAAATATCCCCAATAACACCTTCTGCTTCGCGATGCGCTAAATATTCATTAACAGTCACAATATGAACACTATTACCTTCTAAGGCATTTAAATATGCCGGCATAACAGCTGTTAAAGTTTTACCTTCTCCAGTCTTCATTTCTGCAATGTTACCCTTATATAAAACTATAGCTCCTAATAATTGCACATAATAAGGAGTTATTTTAGCTACCCTTGTAGAAGCTTCTCGAGCTAAAGCAAAAGCTTCTACCAAAATATTATCCAAAGACATTCCTTCTTGTAATTTTTGTTTCAATTTAAGAGTTTCTTTAGGAAAATCTTCATCTTTTAATTGGGACATAATATGACTTAATTTGTCAATTTTATCAGCAACTTTTTTAATTTTTTTCAAATATCTAGCAGAAGGATCATAAAAATTCTTTACAAAGTCTAATATTGTTTGTGCGCATTTTAATATCATCAGATCATAAATCCTTTTTTGTTAAAAATATTTTTTAATAATACAAATTTTAATAAATTCAATAACTACCGAATAATCATTAATATTATTTATTAGAATTAAAAATAAAATTTTAATATATTATTTTTATTAAAAACATATAAAATATATATTTATTAAATTTTATATAAAAATTATAAGTTTTATCCTATTAATTATACCAAAACTACTAAAAAAAATATATTTTTGCTTAATTATTTAATAACAAAATCATTATCATTACAAAGAACCATATTTTAAAAAAAATAATAATTAAATTTATTTCTTATCTTTTACTAATTAAATATTAAACTAAATATGAATAAATTATTAAAACCAATTGAAAATATTAATAATTTATTTTTCATAAATAAAAGAATCAAAATTCCTATATTAATCAATATAAACAAAAATAAAAGAGCGCTTTTGTATTTTAAAACAAAAAAGCACTCTTTAAAATTAATTTTAGAATTATCTTAGTGAAAAAAATTAATTTTTACCTATTTTGATTAATTAAAACGTCTTTAATTTCTTTTAAAAGTTTAACTTGTTCATGTTCAATAATCATTTTATTTTCATTTTGATTTTTTTTACTAAAATATTTTGAAAAATAAGAAACAATTAAATATAAAATGAAAGAAACAGATAAAAAATCAAAAACATTTTGTAAAAAGATTCCATAATTTAAATAAATATTATTTTTTAATTGCCAATTTAAAGTTTGTAAAGAAGAACCTGTATCGCTAAAAAGATAATTAATAGGAGGCATAATTATGTCAGTAGCTAAAGAACTAACTACTTTAGTAAATAATTGCCCTAATATAAAAGCTACTGCTAATTGAATAATATTACCTTTATTAATAAAATTCTGAAATCCTTTTTTAAATTCTTTAACTTTATTTAAATTAATGTTTTCAGATGACATCTTTAAACCTCTCTTTTTTTAATAAAATTTTTTAAAATACAAAAAATAACAATATTTCTTAATATTTTATTATATATTAGTATTCTTCAAAGATGTTTAAAATTTATTAACTAAATATATTTTAAAAAAACATTTAACGAATATAAAAATAAAAAACCTTTAATTTTAACTTCAAATTAGAAAAATTTATATATAAGTGAAATATCCGGATATATTCTAAAATAAAAAAATCAATATGTCAAATAATACAAACAAATATAACTATAATGACATAGTAAATAATAATAAGTCATTATTAAAATATAATTTAGCACAAAAATGAAAATAAAAATATAAAATATTTATTAAAGTAAAAAATATATTTTAGAATTAATAACAATTTAATAATAAATTTTTTATTTATATTTGTAAAATTAATAAATAAGGATATAAAATCATGGAAAATATTGAAACACAATTTAAAGGTATTACATTATTTTGGTATATTATTATTAACAATTTTATTATCTTACTTTTTTTATAAATGAGATTAATTTTTGCGGATTTAATAATAAGAGTATTTTTCTTTTAATTTTATCTTTTTTAACTATATTTATTGGAATTATTTTTGTATTTATAGGTTATCAAGTAGGAAATCAAAAAAATAAAAACAAAAAATAAAAAAATAGATAGATATATAATAAATAAAAAAATAAAAATTTTATTGATAAATATAGTCACAAAAATAAACTACAAAAAATTTAATTCCAATTTAACAATCTATTAATAATTATGAAAATCAACTTATTAGTTGATTTTTTTAAATAAATAAAAATTACCTAAATTTTCAAAAATATTTTTAACTTAAAATTATTTATTTCACCTATAAGCGTTATAAAAATTAAACATATACCTTTCAATAACTCAATTAAAAATAGATTATTTGCATTTAAATTCAAGATTTGTCTTTATGATATGTTTTATAAAAAAAATCTCCTCATCCAAAAAAAATATCGGAAAAGCAAGTTACCATACCTAATTTACCTTATTACGAAGACTAAATTTTTACCACTAATATTAAAATTCTGATCGTTCTTTATATTTTAAATTAGATTAATTATCTAACGACAATAATCCTTTCATAACAAAAATAGTTTATTTATTTCTCATCTTACGCCAATTTGTATCGTATAAAGTCTTCGTATGATAAATTTTTCAAGTATATAATATTTGTTACGAAACAGAATTTACATCTTTTTATATCATGCCCCAACCCCAACACCAATTAATTATTCTTTATTTTACCTTTTTAAGTATATTTATTTTTCAATTCTTAGAGTTTTTCTTTCGGATTATCACGATTGATAATTTATTTTTCCTTATTAAAGTATTTAAAAAACTAGATAATTCAAATAAATTTATTATAGTTAAACAAAAATAATAGTCAATTTCTAGCCATTGAATAACTTAGTATTTTATTAGCTACATCAAAAAATATCTTTAATAGACGATGGTAAAGTCGTCTACATAAAAAATTATACTCTAAAAATTAGGATTAATATTTTTAAGAATATCAATAATTCCCGAATTATAATATTTTTTTTACGATAAAAATGATTCCCATATTAATAAAATTAATAACAATATTTATGGTTTAAGTATCTTTCATAAAAGATCTCATCATTAATGATTTTTAAGTAAATTTTGATAACAATTTTAATGGTATATAATCAATTTTTATTTGAAATCATTATTTGACAAGTTTAACAACGTCATGACAATATTTTTAGATTAGAAATCCAAAAATCTACTCTATTAATGATTTTTTATCGATGACTTTTATTTATTAGTAATGATTTTAATTAAATACTTAATGATATTGTTCAAGTTGTTCATTTTGCATTAAGTTATTATTTGATACTTTAATTATTTAATAAATGTTTTGTTCGTAAAGGTCATAACTTTGTACGAAAAAATTGATTAGCTTTAATAATTCCGAATTATTTACTCATTTAACTATACTAAAAGGTTCTTTACTCTTGGTAACTAACTTTTATCTTATAATTGGTTAATTTAAGAATTTTGCTTTACGAATTATCCAATTTACTCTAAATTTCTACCTTAATACTTAGGGGTAGTGATCTGTTTCGATAACGGTGAAATTCCAGATTTTCATTGATAAACTATCTAATAATAACTTTTTTATATATATTGATATAATAGACCTACTAGATAGATATTTCAGTAAATAGCGATAATTATACATCTCTTCTCTATTCTTCTAAAGTCATTTTAACTTATCCTTAGAATCTATTTAACCCATTTTTAGAAACTGCTGTAATTCTTTCTTTTTTAAAAAAACGTCCTCATTTTTTCAGTGTTTATCGCGCTAGTTATTAGCGAAATCACATAAATATTTAGATTATATTTAAAAACCCCCCTTTTTTTATTATCATATTATCGATATATTTTTAATTTTATTATCTAAATAATTTAAAATAAAGTTTTTTTAAAAAATAAAATTACTTTATTCATATCAAGATTTTTAAGTTTTAAATTTCCTTGATTATTGGAACACATAAAATTATCACAATACCATTTTTTTAAATATTGATACATATCTAAAGATAATGAATCTTGATTATCAATGGATAATAAAGATTTAACAATTATATACCATGATAAATTTCTATTATGAGGCAAAAAATGTTTTAATTCCCATTGTAAACAGCATTCTAAAATTACTAAAAAATTTGTGTTAACGATTATATAATCATGATTTTTAGCGTAAAAATCATGAAAACTATTAACATAATGAGTTCGTTGAGACATTTCTAAAACCCATTTATGAATAGACAAATTAAAATAATTACGACCTAAATCTAAAAAAAATTGCATAGCTTTATTTTTAACAT
This sequence comes from Candidatus Phytoplasma planchoniae, assembly GCA_030586815.1. GTDB lineage: Bacteria > Bacillota_I > Bacilli_A > Acholeplasmatales > Acholeplasmataceae > Phytoplasma > Phytoplasma planchoniae. Next base: position 22,434 of record JAOSIP010000005.1, on the reverse strand, counting down.
TTTTATTTAAACAATAATCATACATACCAAATTCTTTTCTTAAAGCGCATAAAGAAATATCAGGGGTGTATGGATATAATTCGTAAGGTATTATTCTCATTTACAATCCTTTTTAAATAATTTAATTTAAAATTTACTCTTATATTTTAAAAAAATGAAATTATATTTATTTTAGTTTATTTATTAAAATAATAAATTTTTTTATATCCAAATAAAAATGATTAATTAAAAAAATATTTTTAATTTTTCTTTTTTGAAACGCTGAAATAGTTTATCTTTCTGACCGACTAAAATTTTATTTTTGGTAATACCAAAAACTTTTAAACTTTCAAAAGTATTTTCTTCCGATTGAATTTGATCTAAAATACATTGAGCGGTAGTTGGTAAAAAGGGTTGCAATAAAATGCCAATAAAACGTATATTTTCTATAGCATTATATAAAAAATAATTTAATTTATTAATATCTTGAGGACAATTACTTTTAAATAATTCCCATGGTTTCATTAAATCAATGTATTTATTACCATAACGAGCTAAATTCATAATATTTTCAATAGCCTCAGATACTTTAAAATCTTTCATACACGAACGAATTTTTGGTAAAGTTGAAATAGCTAAATTAGATAATTGTAATCCTAATTCATCTTCAAAGTTATTAACTTTAACAATTTTATTATCGCGATATTTTTTTAACATTCCTAAAGAACGACTTAATAAATTACCAACAGTATTTATCAAATCTGTATTATAACGTTTAAACATTAAATCATAAGTTAAACAGCCATCAGATACATAAGGAATCTCATGTAAAACAAAATAACGAATAGCATCAATAGGAAATATTTTCTTTAAATCATCAACATAAACTACATTTTGAGTAGATTTAGACATTTTACGATCATTAAATAAAATCCAAGGATGAATTAAAAATTGTTTTGGTAAAGGTAGTTTTAAAGCAAATAAAAAACTTAAATAATAAATCAAATGAAATCTCACAATATCTTTACCTATAATTTGTAAATCAGGCGGCCAATATTTAACTAAATTTTTATGATCATACCAATTTTTAGAATAATCTTTTCCAGGATAATCTAATAAACTTGTAATATAATTACTTAAAGCATCAAACCAAACATAAGTAATATGATCATTATCGAAAGGTAAAGGTATACCCCATTTAAAAGAAGTTCTTGAAATAGATAAATCTGCTAATGGTTCTTTTAATAAATTTAAAATTTCTTTTCGACGTGCTAATGGTTTGATCAAATCAGGATATTCTTTTAAATATTTTAATAAAAGCGGTTGATATTTTGATAATTTAAAAAAATAAACTTCTTCTTGCATCCAAATCGGAATTTCTCCACTAGGCAACTTTTTATCAATTAAATCTTTTTCTGATACATAACTTTCTTCGGAAATAGAATACCATCCTTGATAAATTCCCAAATAAATATCTTTTTGTTGAAATAGCTGATCTATAAATTTTTGAACATATTGTTTATGTTTTTCATTGGTAGTTCGAATAAAATAATCATATTCAATATTTACAGATTTATAAACCTGTTTAATTTCATAAGAAATAAAATCAACATATTCTTGATTGGACATCTTATTCATTAGAGCTTTATTTTCTATTTTTTGACCATATTCATCTGTTCCTGTTTGAAAAAAAACAGAATATCCTTCCATTTTTTTAAAACGCGCTATAGCATCTGCTAAAATAATTTCATAAACATTGCCTATATGAGGCAAAGCTGAAGTATATACAATCGAAGTAGTAATAAAAAATTTATCTTTTTTCATCATATAAACTAATTTTCATCACTCCTTATTTTCTAACTGATCCATTGGTATCTTCAAATAATGATAAATTTGTTTTTTAGATATATTACGATCTTTAGATAAACATCTTAAAGCTGCTTTTTTAGAATAACCATATTTTAATAAAAGCAAAAAATGTTCTTCCAAAGATAAATATTGATATGTTGATAAAAATAAATTTTTATCAATAGTTATTACATATTCGCCTTTAAAAGATATTTTTTCTTTTTCTTTTAAAATTTCATTAATATCGCCATAAATAATAGTTTCAAATTTTTTTGTTAATTCTTTAGATAAATTAATATTTCTTCGAATATAATGTTTTTGAATCAATAATAAAGTGTCTAATAAACGCATAGGGGATTCAAATAAAATCAAAGTACCTTCAAAAAAACGATATTTTAATAAAATTTTTTCTTTTTGTATTGTTTTTTTAGGTAAAAAACCTAAAAATAAAAAAGGTAAATCAAAAGTAGAAATACTAAAAGCTGTTATAACAGCGGAAGCTCCTGGTATAGAACATACATAAAAACCTGCTGATTGCACTGCGCGCACTAATAACAAACCCGGATCACTAATTAAAGGAGTCCCTGCATTACTAATAAGAGCTAAATTTTTATTTTGTTTCAATAGGGATAACACTTTAGAAACATGTTGTTTTTCATTAAATTGATGTAATGACAATAAATTATTATTAAATTGATAAAATTTCAAAATTTTATACGCTTGACGAGTATCTTCAGCCAAAATATAATCTACCTGTTTTAGAATATCTAAAGCTCTAAAAGTTAAATCTGACATATTACCTATAGGAGTAGCAACTAAATATAAAGTGGCTTTTTTTTCCTGAAAAGTTTTTTGAGTATATAACATAATTCATATCCATTTTAACTATTCTTTTTTTTAATTTCTAAAATTAAAGCTAACCAACAAAATTTATTTTCCATTTTTAAACTAATAGGTTCTAAATCATTAAAAATTTTTAACCAATGAATAATCTCTATTTCAGATAAAGAAATTAAATAACTTATTTTAAATAAATCATTTGGAAATATATTTATTAATTTGTTTTGTTTTTTACAAAGCAAATCTAAAAAAAATTTACTTAATATAAATAAAAAATCACTAAAAAAATAATCATAAGTCATCAAATTAAAAGTTTTATTTAATAATTCATTAGAAAAAAATTTTTTATGAAAATTTTCTAAAAAAATTAAAAAAAATTTTTTTAAATTAAATAAATAATGCTTATTAATTAAATAAATTTCTTGTTTATTTATTTCTTTCAATAAATTAAACAATATTTTATCCAAAATATCTTTTTGCAAATCTGGAGTATCAGATAAAAAAGATTCAACACAGGGATACCAACATAATATTTGAGCTCTAGAAACAATAGTAGGTAAAACTAAATTACGATCTTCAGTTATTAAAATACCTAAAATATTTTCATTTATAGGATTTTCTAAAAAATATAATAAACTATTAGCTGCATTGTAACTGATCTTATCTATATCTTCAATAACATAAATCTTTTTTTTTTGCATTAAAGAAGTTTGCGTAAAATAATTAAACATTTCTAAAATTTGTTCTTTACCTACAGAAATATTTTTATTATAACGCAAATAATAAAAATTAGGATAACTCTTTTCTGAAATCATTTTTTTTAAATTATCAGGTTTAATTTTATCTGTCTGTAAAAATTCATAAACCAAATCTATAATTAAGGCGTGTTTTATCGATGTATTATAAGTAGTTTCAATCAAATATAAATGAGATAATTTTTTATCACGTATTAACATTCTAAAATATTCTATTAGATAATTATCGAACATAATCTTTATATATTTAACCTGAATAATTCACGTAATTTTTCCAAAATAATTAAATGTACTTCTTTAACAGAAAGATTATTAGTATTAATTTTAATAATTCTTTTAGGATATCGACGACAAAGCCTTAAATAACCTTTTCGAATTTGTTGGTGCCAAAAAAGTTTTTGAGTGTCAAAACCTTCTAATTTACTTTTATTTCGAACATATAATCTTTTTAAAATTTGTTTAGGTTCTAAATCCAAATAAAAAGTAATATCGGGTAATAAATTATAAGCTAAATAATTAATTTGCTTAATAAATTTAATACCTAATTTTCTCACATAACCTTGATAAACAAAAGAAGAATCTAAATAACGATCACAAATAACAATTTTATTATCTAACAAAGATGGTTTAATAACTTGTTGAAGATGTTCTATTCTATCTGCTGCATATAATAAAGCTTCTGTAATAAAATTAATTTTATTATGCGTATTAATTAAAATTTGTTTTATTGTTTTAACTAAATCATAACCACCGGGTTCTCTAGTCATAATAACTGGATATTTATTTTTAATAGTTTTAAATAAAGATAAAACATGAGTTGTTTTGCCTACACCATCTCCACCTTCAAAAGTAATAAACATAATTTTTACCCTTAACTTCCGAATTAAAATTAAAAAATAATAAATTTAAATAAAACAAATAAAACAATTAAATAGAATTATATTTTTTTATTATAAATTAAATAATAAAACTATAAAACAATAATAATAGATGAAAAAATAATATTAAATAATCAATATAATTCATAGAATAATAAGTTAATTTAGTACGCGGAGCTCCCAAAATATAACCTCGCGACTCCATAGCATTAGCTAAAATAGAAGATTTTTTAAAAGAAAGAACAAAAATAGGTATCAATAAGGCAATAAGATAATAAATTTTTTTGAAAATATTTTGAGTATTTAAATTAATACCTCGAGAAGTTTGCGCTTTTATAATTTTTTGACACTCAAAGAACAAAAAAGGTATAAACATATAAATTAACGATAATAACATAGTAAAAGTTTCTAAAGGGAAATTAATTTTTTTAAGAGGTTTCAAAATTAACTCTAATCCATCATTTATTTCTATAAAAGAAGTAGTAAGATAAAATAAAGTAAAAATCAAAAAAATCATCAAAATACGTATAATAACAAAAAAAGTTTTCCATATATAATTCGGAGATAAAAATAACATTTTTATATCACCGATAAACCAACCTCTAGAAAAAAATAAACTAGGCAATAAAAAATTAATTAATAAAAACACATAACTGTACAAACCGCTTAAAAAATAATATTTAAAAACAAAAAATAATAAAACAATTAAAAACCAAATATAAAATTTATCCCACATTAAAATTTTAATGTCATCATAAGATTTAGACACAGTTGATAAATTAAAGATTAAACTTAATATAATTAACCAATTCAAATGCGAAATATTTTTAATTAATTTTATCCATGAATAATTGGTTTTTGTAAATAACCAAAATACCAAAAAAAAATTAAAAATTAATATCACTATATAAAAAAAATTCTTAAACCAATCATTATTTATAAAATCTGATGTAAAACTTAAACCTAAAATAATTTTTAACCAACAAATAAATACAAATATTTTAACAGCAGGATGAATTGAATATAAAAAAAATCTATTACGATATGAAATTAAATTATTTTTATAATGTTTTACTATCATATCATTAAATCCCACCTAGATAAAATTTACGTAAATAAGATAAACATTCCTCTTCAGAATAAGCCGGATGGAAAGGAATGTTTAGAGATTTTTCGATTAATTTTAAAATGCGAAAGGTTTGAGGTTCATATAAATTAAATTTTTGCAATTCAAAATTTTTAAAAAAAATTTCTTTAGAATTATCAAAAACAATATTACCTTTTTCCATAAAGATCACACGAGTAGCGTATTGAGCTACTAAATTCATATCATGAGTAATACAAACAATTGTTTTCTTTTCCACTTGATAAAGATATTTGAAAATATTAATTATATCGAAATAACCTTGAGCATCTAAACCTCTAGTTGGTTCATCCGCAATAATGATCTGTGGTTCCATAATTAAAATCCCAGCAATAGCAACTTTTCTTTGCTGACCGCCAGATAATTTAAAAGGAGAAGTATTTACAAAATCATTTTTTATTCCTACTTTATTTAAAATTTCTATAGCTTTTATTTGTAGTTCAGAAATTTTTATATTTTCAGAAGTTAAAGCGAAAAGAACATCTTTTAAAACAGTAGATTCAAATAATTGATATTCAGGGAATTGAAAAATTAAACCTATTTTACGTCTTAAATTAGTTAAAATTGTTGAAGACGTTTTATCATTAATTATTTTATCAAAAATTTTCACTATACCTTTTGTAGACAATAACAAACCATTCATTATTTGTACTAATGTAGATTTACCTGAACCTGTAGGACCAACAATAGCAATAAACTCTTGGTTTGCATTAATAGATAAATTAATTTTGTTTAAAGAGAAAATGCCATCTTTACTATATGTAAAACCTACATCTTTAAATTGTATTGCCATAAAAAATCCTTTAATTTAGACAAAATAATAGGCGGGTTTTGTAATTGATTAAAATCCTGTTGCAACCGGTAATAAAGTTTTAAAGATAAAGGCAAATTGATGAAATTATTTTTTAAAAATATCTCATCTTTCATAAAATTAACAGGGGTATCTTGTTTTAAAAGATTACCTTTTTGTAAAAAAATAATTTCATCACTTTGAAAAGCAAATTCCCAATCATGTGTAATAATGATTAAAATTTTATTATCAGTTCTATGAATATCTTTAATAATATTATTAACTTCTTTAGTTCCTTGTGGATCTAAAAAAGATGTAGGCTCATCAAAAATTATAATTTGCGGATCCATAACTAAAATAGATGCAATAGCTACTAACTGTTTTTGACCTCCAGACAATTCTTGAGGATTACAATTTAATAAATGTAAAATATTTAATTTTTTAGCAATATTAAAAATCTTTTTTTGCATTTCTTCGCGAGATAAATTTTGATTTTCTAATCCAAAGGCGATATCATGTTTTACATCACAACCAATAAATTGATAATCAGGATTTTGAAAAATAATACCAATACGAGAACGTAATAAAAATAAATTTTCTTCTGTTAATGCAATATTATCAATAATTACTCGACCTTTTTGAATGGGCAATAAACCAACTAAAATTCTAGCTAAAGTAGATTTACCCGAACCATTACCGCCTATAATCGAAATCCATTTTCCAGAATCAACACAAAAATTTAAATTTTGTAAAATTTCATCATCTTTATAACTAAAATACAAATTTTCAACAATAATCATAATCTATCTACCTTAATAAACTCTGATATTTTTAATATCTATTATATTCGAAAATATTTAATAAAATTAAAAATTATTAAAACATAAAATATAATAAAAAATATCAAAAATATTTAATTCAAATAAAACGAATAATAGCCATAGGAGCTGAATCACCACGACGAAATTCAGTTTTAATAACACGTGTATAGCCGCTTGATCTATCGTTATATTTCGGAGAAATTTCCTTAACTAATTTACGCAAAATTGTTTGATTATTACTAAATTTTTGATTAAAAAATAAATTTAAAGCTCTTCTATGATTAGCTAAATTTGATGTTTTTGTTAAATTAATAACTTTATCCATAATACGACGTAGCTCTTGAGCTTTTGATAAAGTAGTAGTTATCTGTTCAGCTATCACTAAACTAGATACTAAATTTTTCAATAAAGCTTTTTTTTGAGATTTATTACGTCTTAATTTGCTAAAACTCATAATATAACATTTATCCTCTTTTCGTTAAATTGTTTAGTTTATTATGATTTATTTAACATACCAAAATGCAAATCTAAATTCTTCATTTTTTCTTTAAGTTCTTCAAAAGATTTTTTTCCTAAACTACTTAATTTAGTAATTTCTTCTTCTTGGTGACTAACTAATTCTCGAACAGTAAAAATTTTCGATTTTTTTAAACTATTTAATAATCTAACTGATAATTCTAATTGTTCAATTTTAAAATCTAATGCATGATTATGATGAGATTTTTCAGGTTCTTGAATAAAATTAATCTGTTGAGTTTCTTCTGATAATTCCACTAAAACAGCTAAATGATCTAATAAAATTTTAGCTGCTAAAGCTAAAGCTTTTTTAGGAGTAATAGCGCCATTAGTTTCAATTTCTAAAATTAATTCTTCTTTATTACCTAATTTTGATTCTACATGAAAAGTACTACGAACAATAGGAGTATATATAGAATCTATAGCAATAACACCAAATTCACCGAGGTTATAAATTTTATTTTCTTCAGAACCTTTATAACCGATACCTCGACGAACAGTTACTTCCATTTTCAATCTTGCATTTGAACTTAAAGTTGCTATTAAATGAGATGGATTAATAATTTTAATACCTGCAACAGATTTAAAATCAGCGGCTGTTACTTCTTTAGGACCTGTTACATCCATTTCTAATTTTTGTTCAAAATCTTCTATAGAATTATAATCAGAACTTAAAATAACTCCTTTTAAATTAAGTAAAATAGTCATTACATCCTCAGTAATACCTTCTATACAACTAAACTCATGTTTAACACCTTCAATTTTAACATTAACAATAGCGATACCTGGCAAAGAAGAAATTAAAATTCTTCTTAAAGGTGTACCTAAAGTATTACCATAAGTTGGAGATAAACATTGAATAATAAAACAACTACAATTAGAATTAGAATTTTCTTCTTCTTGAATTTGCATTATAGGTTTTAAAAATTTTAATTTTTTCATGTCAATATCCTTTTTTATCCACGAGGGCGTTTACGAGGTCTACAACCGTTATGAGGAACAGGAGTAGCTTCTTTTAAACACAAAACGAATAACTCCGTATCTTGCAAAAGTAAAACAGTATCGCGAGCAACACCAATACCATTAAAACGAACTTCTACTTGTTTGGCACCATAATTTTTAGTGGCTATTTCGAAAACACTTTTGGCAACTTGTTGAGCAGCAAATAAATTACTTTTACGAGTTCCATGAAAACCTAACATACCAGCACTCTTTTGTACAATAGTATTACCTTGTTCATCTGTAAAATTAATAATAGTATTATTAAAACTAGTTTTTATATGAATAATTCCCACAGGAACATTTTTTTTAACTTTTTTATCTTTTTTGATTTGTTTTTTTGAAGACATAAATTAAATTATCCTCTTTTTTTGATATTATTTTTTTTAACCGAATCAGCAAGATTTATTTGCCGATTTCGTCTAGATGTTTTAGCATTATTACGAGTATTTTGACCTCTTGCTGGCAAACCCAAGTTATGCCTTCTACCTCTATAAGAATTAATAGACATTAAATTTTTAATATTCATTAAAGAAATTTCTCTCCGAAGCAACCCTTTTTCGTTTAATTTATTAATTTCTGTTCTAATATCAGCTAATTGAGATTCTTGCAAATCTTTTACTCTAATATTTGCATCAATATTAATTAATTGTAAAATTTTACGAGATGTTTTGATACCTATACCATAAATATAAGTTAAACCGATCAAAATACTTTTAGTACCAGGAATATCTGCTCCTGCAAGTCTTAACATTTATAATATACTCCTTTCTATATTAACCTTGTCTTTGATTATGACGACGTTGCTTTTTATTAATAACAAACACTTTTTTATTACGTCGAACAATAATATCATCAGCACTACGTTTTTTTACAGATGCACGTACTTTCATAATTTAGATTCCTTTACACTTTACAATTTATAATTTATAACGATATATAATACGGCCTATATCTTTAGAATCTGAACTCAATTCTACCTTTACTTTATCGCCTAAAGAAATATGAATATTATTTTTGCGTATTTTACCCGAAATACAAGCTATTATATTTTTTTTATTAGGTAATTCCAATTTAAATTTAGCACCGGGTAATGTTCCAACAACCGAAGCATCTATACTTATTTTTTCCATATAATAGTCTTAATAACCCCTTATTACAAATTTATAATGTTAAAATTTCATAACCTTGATCAGTAACTAAAATAGTATGTTCAAAATGAGCACTTAAACTATTATCTTTACTAACTGCCGTCCAACCATCAGGAAGTATTTTAACTTCTTTACTACCTAAAGTAAACATTGGTTCGATGCAAAAAGTCATACCTGGCAATAATACGTAATCTTTTTCAACAAAATTAAAATTAAAAATATAAGGTTTTTCATGTAAAGATTTACCAATACCATGACCAGAAAAACTTTCAATAATACCATAACTATTTAAACTACCTATTTTAAAAATAGCATTTGAAATATTTGATATTCGGTTGCCCGGGTAAACTTGTTCAATACCTTTATACAAAGCTTCTTGAGTATCTTTCAATAATTTAATAGTTTTATCAGGAATATTGCCTATAGCATATGTCCACGCAGCATCTACAAAATAACCCCGATATTTAATACCTAAATCTATAGTTATGATATCACCAGTTTTTAAAATCTCTTTGTCAGAAGGTAATCCATGAACTATCGCATCATTCACAGAAGTACAAATATATCCTGGAAAACCATCATAATTTTTAAAAGCAGAAATAACATCATATTCTTTTATAAATTTATTAGCTAATAAATCTAATTCTCCTGTAGAAATACCTTCTTTTAAAAAAAAAATTAATTTTTTCTTAATTTGGGATAAAATTTTTCCTGCCATTTTCATTATAGCGATTTCATCTTTTTTTTTAACGAATAACATAATATAATTGATTCCATTTTATATATTTTAATAAAAAACTTTATTCCATAAAATTACTAAATAAAACATTTAATAAAATTAAAATAATTTATTATATAATTTATCAACATTAGTGCTAGTTGTAATTTTTTGTACAATTTCAATAGCTACACCAACCACAATTATAAGACTAGTTCCTCCTAAATTAAAAGTAGAAAGACGATCTGATTTATTAAATAGCAAGAAATTAATTATATCAGGTAAAGCAGCTAACATTGTTAAAGAAAATGCTCCCATAAGAGTCACTTTAAACACTTTTTGTGTAATTTTATACACAGTCTCTTGACCTGGTTTAACTCCATCTAGATAAGCATCTTGTTTAGATAAATGATTAGCAATCTCATGAGGATCTAACATAATAAAAACAGAAAAAAACGAAAATAATAAAATTAATAAAAGATAAATAAAAAAGCCTAAACCTAAATAATAATATTGCGATTCTTGTAACTGACGAGTAAATTTTTTAAAAGCATTATCTTCCGATAAAAAAGCACCTATAGTTGGCAAAATATTAAGAAAAGTATTAGCTAAAATAATAGGCAAAATACCGGAAGTATTAATTTTTAAAGGTATATGGTTTTGAATTTTATCATGTTTTTTATGTGTAGCATAACTAATAGGAATTTTTAAATAAGAAGAGCATAAAATAATTGTTAAAATTAATAAAATTAAAAAAGATAATGAAATTAAAATTTTTTTGCTTAAACTAAAAAAATTATCATTTAACCATAAATATTTAAAACTTTTAGATAAATTTTCACTTATACTTATAACTATAAAAATAGAAACTCCATTACCTATACCTTTATTAGTAATTAGATCAGATAACCAAATGCAAATAAAAGAACCAACAATTAAAAAAAATACTACTTGTAAAACTAAAAATTTTTGTTGAGCAATATCAAACATTCTAGAGCGAATAACAGAGGATAATCCTTGTCCTAAAGCTATTATTAAAGTAAGCAATCTAGTAATAAAATTAATTTTGTACTTACCAATAGAACCTTGTTCATTCCATTCTTTTAAAGATGAAAAAATTTTACTAGCAATTTGTATAATAATAGAAGAAGTGATATAAGGCATTACCCCTAAAGATAACAAATATATAGGCATATAATTATTAAATATAGAGATATCTCTTGATAATTCTTTTTGGATCTGCGAAAATCTTAAAATATTAAGAGGTATACATGGAATGTATATTTTTAAACCAATTACATAAATAAAAATAATAAATAAAGTTAAAAAAATTTTATTTATAATATATCGTTTATTTACTAATATTTTCATTAAAATTTACCTTTTTTATTTTATTTTATACAACTTTAATTTTCCCTCCAGATTTTATAATAGCTTCTTCCGCTTTTTTAGAAAATTTGACAGCTTGTACTATTAATCTTTTAGTTAAATTACCTTTGGCTAAAATTTTAATTAAATCATTATTTTTTTTAATGATTTTATGTTCTGCTAATAATTGAGGAGTCACCAAAGTATCATTTTCAAATTTTTCTAAATCTTCAATATTAACTAAAGAATATTGTTTTTTATTAAAGTTATAAAAACCCTGTTTTGGAATACGTTGAAAAAAAGGAGTTTGACCACCTTCAAAACCTATACGAGTTTTTCCACCAGAACGAGCTAATTGTCCTTTATGGCCGCGACCGCAAGTTTTACCTAATCCGCTACCAGGTCCTCTTCCTAAGCGTTTAATACTCTTACGCGCTTTATAAACAGGCTTCAATGCATTCAACATACAATTAAACAACTCTCCTTTCTTGTTTAATAAAAAATAATCAATTTATATAATTAAAATTTTTACTTAATTGAAACTAAATGTTTAATATAATTTTTAACATTCCGCGTACTACGGTTTTTTCTTCTTTAACAACAATTTGATTAATCTTTTTAAGTCCCAAGGTATGATCTGTTTTTATTTGTTTCGGAGTACATCCGGTTAAGCTTTTGTATAATTTAATTTTAATTTGATTCATTTACTATTCAGCGATTCCTCGAATACGATTTTGTAACGAAACACCCCTAAGTTTTTCTGCATCCTGTATAGTTTTTAATTGCTTAAGACCGTTCATTGTAGCTCTCAAAACATTAATATGCGTGCGTGAACCAAAAGTTTTTGTAATAATATCGGTAATTCCTGCTAATTTAAAAATTGATCTTGCTGCTGTTCCTCCTGCTACAATACCTGTACCTTTAGAAGCTGGTTTTAAAAAAAATTTAGTAGCTCCAAAACGACCTATAATTTCGTGAGGTATAGTAGTACCATTTAAAGCAACACAAAATAAATTTTTTTTAGCTTTTTCAACAGCTTTTTTAATAGCTTCTAAGACTTCTTGAGCTTTACAAGAAGCGAATCCGATATTACCCTTTTGATCACCTACTACAACTAAAGCAGAAAAACGAAAACGACGCCCACCCTTAACAACTTTAACAATTTTACTAATTTTAACTATTTTCTCTTCAAATGAAGATAATTTGTTTTTATTAGATAATTCTCTTTTCATAAATGTCTCCATTTTTTTAAATAACTGAACATATTATTAAAAATTTAAACCTTCTGCTCGAGCAGAATCAGCTAAAACTTTAATGCGACCATGATAAAGATATCCGCCTCGATCAAAAACAACATTTTTAATACCTTTTGCCAAAGCTTTTTGAGCAATTATTTTGCCAATGCCCGAAGCTACCTTAGTATTAACAATATTAGTAGTAGAATGAATATGTTTACTATGAACACTACATAAAGTAATACCTAAATGATCATCAATAATTTGAACATAAAAATATCTATTAGAATAAGAAACATTTAAACGGGGGGTTTGCGAACTACCTACAATTTTTTTTCTTAAACGTAAATGACGTTTTTGCCTTAAAAGTTGAGAAGATTCTTTTTTAATCATAAACCGAATAAATTCCTTTTTTATTTTTTAGCACTCTTACCAGCTTTACGATGAATATAACCACCAACATAATATATTCCTGTCCCTTTATAAGGTTCTGGTTTAGCAAGTAATATTAGTTTTGCAGCAAATTCACCTACTAATTGTTTATCAATGCCTTTAATAGTAATTAAATTATTTTGTTTATTCACTTGTACTATTAAATTAGGATAAATATCAACAATAATATCATGAGAATAACCCAATTTAAAGACTAATTTATCTCCTTCTACTACTACACATGAATAACCTAAACCTGTAATTTTTAGCTCTTTAGAGAAAAAATGTTTAATTCCTTGAATCATATTATTCAATAAAGCTCTAGTAGTACCATGAATTTTCTTAGTAAAATTATTATTATTAGGTCTAGTAATAGTAATAATATTATCTTTTTTACTAATAACTAAGTTAGGGTTAAATTGAAATTCTAATTTTCCTTGCGAAGAGGACACCGAAACTTGATTATCTGGTTTAATTTCCACCAAAACATCTTCCGGAATCACAATAATTTTCCTTCCTACCCGTGACATAAAAATTCTCCTTCATTAAAATAACTACCAAATATAAGCTAAAACATGCCCTCCAACATTCAATGATGAAGCTTCATAATCTGTTAAAATACCTCGAGAAGTAGAAATTAAAGCTATTCCAAAACCATTTCTCACTTTAGGAATTTCTTTAACTGAAACATACTTAGAAACTCTTTTTAATCCTTTGATAACACTTTCTTTAGTCTCTTTATTATATTTTAAATAAATAACAATTTTATTTAGTACTTTATCTACAATAAAATTAGTGATAAATCCTTCTTTTTTAAGAACTTCTAACATTTTAATTTTTAAATTCGAACAAGGTACAAAAACTTCATCATGTTTCATTGCATTAGCATTTCTAATTCTTGTTAATAAATCAGCAATAGTATCTGTCATTACCATAATTTTATACTTGTACTTCCTTTTATATTTACCAACTCATTTTTATAATTCCAGGAATTTCACCTTTATTAGCTAATAAACGAAAATTAATTCTAGATAAGCCGAATTTTCGCATATAACCCCTTGCTCTACCATCAATCTTATCTATATTTTTACAACGCACAATAGAAGATTTAACAGGTAATTTAACTAAACTTTGATAATCTTTTTTTTGTTTTAATTCTGATCTTTTACTAAAATATTTTAAAAATATTTCTTTTTGTTTTAAATTTTTAATAATTTTTGATTTCTTAGCCATATATTATACTCCTATTTTTGTTTTATCCTTTTAAAGGGCATGCCATAAAAATCTAATAATTTTTTAGCTTGTTGATCGTTTTTAGCTGTAGTAACTATACAAATATCCATACCAAAATTTCTTTTTACTTGATCTAAGCTAATTTCTGGAAAAATAATTTGTTCTTTAATACCTAAATTATAATTACCTTTGCCATCGAAAGATTTTAATGAAAGTCCTGAAAAATCTTTTATCCTAGCTAACACAATGTGAATCAATTTATTTAAAAAAAATTCTTTTTTATAACCTCTTAAAGTTACTTTTAAACCAATTATTTCTTTAGTTCTTAATTTAAAATTAGAAATAGATTTTTTGGCTTCGGTATTAATGGGAGTTTGACCACTAATTAAAGCTAATTGTTGACGACAATCAGCTAAAAATTTAACATCCGAAGCAGCTTTTCCTAAACCTACATTAATAACAATTTTTTCTATCTTAGGAACTTGCATAATAGAATGAAAATTAAAAATTTCTTTTAAAGCCAAAAAAGCATTATTTTTTGTATAATTATTGTTTTTATTGATTTCCATATTATTTAACCCTTTTTTATTCAAGTAATAATTGCTAAACCTGTTTTTTTAGAATAACGAATTTTTTTATCTGAATCAAAGCGAAAACCTACACGAGTCGGAACTTTTAAATTAGGATCAATTAAAGCCACATTTGAAATATGAATAGGCATTTCTTCTTTGATAATTTGACCTTTTTTATCGTTATCATCAGCAGAAGTTTTATGCTTAATAGCAACATTTACGCCTTCCACTAAAACTTTTTGCTCTTTAAAAAAAACTTTTATTACTTTACCTGTGCGAAAAACTTTTTTTTTAATTTCAGGATCTATAATATAACGATCTTTTCCTGAAATAATAGCTACTATATCACCTTTTTTTATATGCATTTGAATAACCTCATACTACTAAAACTTCCTCAGCTAAAGATATAAATTTAGAAAAATTATTTTTTTGAAAATTTTGATTTCTAATAGCAGGTCCAAAAATTCTAGTTCCTCTTGGAGTCATATCATCCTTAATCATAACAACTGCATTATCATCAAATTTAATATAACTACCATTTTTACTTTTAAAACCATGTTTAGTTCTTAAAATAAGAGCTTTAGAAATACTACCTTTTTTAATTAAGCTAGTAGTGGTAGTTTTTTTAACAGAAACTGTAACTAAATCTCCAATATAAGCATAACGTTTACCAGTATTTCCTGGAATACCAATTACTAAAACTTCTTTAGCGCCACTATTATCTGCAACTTTTAAACGTGTATTAACTTGAATCATAAATCAGACACCTTTTTAACAGAACGTAAAATTTTTACTAAACGAAATCTCTTCAATTTCGATAAAGGACGAGTTTCTTCGATGGAAACCATATCGCCTATCTGAGCATCTTCGTTAGGATCATGAGCATAAAATTTACTAATTTTTTTAACACTTTTACCATATAATGAATCTTGTTTGTCATATTTAACAGCTACAGTAATAGTTTTAGACATTTTATCAGAAATAACAGTTCCCAAAAGTTTTTTTCTAACATTACGCATTATTATAATCCCTCCTTTTTTAATTAAATAATTAATTAAAATTAATTTTTAAATCAAAATGTTATTAACATAAAATTTCAATTTATCCTATAAAATTCTAAAAAATAATATTAACCGAAAATAATAAAAATTATAAATAAGTTTTTAATAATGTTCTTTTAACAATCATTATGTAAATTTCATTAATCTTCGAACAAAAAATAAAAATTTAAAAATGTCCAATATTTGTTTCCGACTAAAATATCTTAACCATTTTTAGATTAAATAAATCATTACTGATTTATTTTATCATGTTATTATGTCTTTTTTATCTTTTAATTTAAAACATCAAAATAATTTCATATTTAATAATTAAAGATTTAATATTAAGTAATTATATAATAAAATTTTAATAATTGGAACCATAATAATATATGTTTTTTGGAATAAAATAGTTTATTTATTTTTTTTCTTTATTTTTTTCTTGAATAACAGTTTTTAAACGAGAAATATTTTTACGAATTTTACGGATTACAGAAGTATCTTTTAATTTGGATAATCCCGATTGAAAATGTTGTTCAAAATATTCTTTTTGATAATATTCAAGATTTTTTAAAATCTCATCAATACTCATCTTACGAATTTCATTAATTTTCATATTAACTTCCCTTTGGCAACAATTTTAGTTTTAATAGGTAGTTTGTGCGAAGCCAATCGTAAAGCTTCTTTTTCGAATTTTTCTATATTATTTAAATCACGAACTTCAAACATAACAGTACCACGTTTAACAACAGCTACCCAATTTACTACATTACCCTTACCAGAACCCATTCGAACTAATTTTTTTTCAGTAATTGGTAAATTAGGGAAAATATTAATAAATACTTTACCTTCTCTTTTTAAATGACGAGTCATAGCTATACGAGCAGCTTCAATTTGACGATTACTAATCCAATGACCTTGTTGAGCTACTAAACCATAGTTACCATTTAAAATTCTAGTTTGGCCTTTAGCCTTTCCTTCGTAACTTAAACGATATAAACGACGATATTTAGTTTTTTTCGGCATTAACATAAAAAATTACCTCTTTTATTGAAGATTATTTATAGATGTAACTATTAATATAAAAATTATTTATTTACTTGATTTTCTGGTTTTGAATTAGATATATTTTCACGAGATATTGTTTTCGAAATTTCCCGATCATCTTTAGGAGAATAATTACCATCACAAACCCAAACTTTAACACCTAATACCCCATGAATAGTTTTAGCGGCAACATATGCGTAATCAATTTTAGAACGAAAAGTTCCTAAAGGTAAAATACCTTTAATAGTGGTTTCTGTTCGAGCAATTTCAGCACCACTTAAACGCCCTTTAAGACTAATCTTAATTCCTTTAACTCCTGCTTTTAAAGCTTTTTGAATATACATTTTTTTCACAGCTCTAAAAAAAGCTCTTTGTTGTAATTGTGCAGCTATATTTTGAGCTATTAAAGAGGCTACTTTTTCAGGATTTTTAACTTCAATTACATGAATATTAATATTTTTTTTAATTAATTTATATACTTCTTGTACTAGTTTGTTTTTTTCTTTATTGTCAGATCCTACAACAACTCCTATTTTAGGAGTATGTAAAAAAATTTCAATATTTTCTTCATTCTCTTTTTTTAAACGTTGAATCTCCACGCGAGCAATAGTTCCCAAAGAATAATAATTGTTAATAAAATTTCTAATACGATAATCTTCATTAATTAACAAAGGAACTTTTTTATATTCTGCATACCAATTAGATGACCAATTACGAAGTAATGATAATCTTAAAATAATAGGACTGCTTTTTTGACCCACTAGACATTACCTTCCTTTCTGATTAAGATTCGTTTGAAGCTACAAAAATAGTTATATGACTAGTATTTTTTTGAATTTGATTACTTCTTCCTTTAGCTCGAGGTAATAATCGTTTCATTCTAACACCTTGATTAACAAAAATTTTTTTAACATATAAATTATTAATATCAAAATTAAAATTATTAACAGCATTAGAAACAGCACTTTTTAATAATTTTGAAACCACAACGGCAGCAGCTTTATTAGTGAAATCCAAAATAGCTTGAGCTTCTTTAATAGATTTATCACGAATTAAATCAATAACTAAACGTATTTTTCTAGGCGCTATCGGTACTCGTTTAGCGATAGCTTTTACATCATCGTTAATCATTTTATAAATTTTCTCGCTTTCCTAGAACTTTATTTTTTTTGTGAACTTTTATCTTTTTTAGCATGAACTACATGTTTACGAGTAAAAGCAAAAGAACCTAATTTATAGCCTACCATATCTTCAGTAATAAATAAATCTGTAAAATCTTTACCATTATGAACAGCAATTTTATGACCAACAAATTCAGGTATTATACTAGTATCACGAGAATAAGTTTTTATAGTTTTTTTAATTTTTTGTTTTTCTTGTCGCATCACTTTAGATAATAAATTATGATCAGCAAAAAACCCTTTTTTAATAGAACGACTCATTATTACTATTAAACTCCTTATTTTTTACGACGTTTTAATATTAAACTTGTAGATTTTTTATTTTTTTTGCGAGTTTTAATACCACGATCAGGTTTACCAGTATAACTTCTTGAAGAAACATATCCAATAGGACTACGTCCTTCTCCACCACCATGAGCATGATCATTAGGATTCATAGCAGTACCTCTTACTTTAGGCCTTTTATTTAAATAACGCGATCTTCCTGCTTTACCATTTCGAATTAATTTATAAGTATCATTGCCTATAGCTCCTATAGTAGCTCTACATGTAGATAAAACTTTACGAATTTCTCCTGACGGTAAATTTAAAACTACATATTTATCTTCACGAGATACAATAGTAGCATAAGCACCAGCTCCGCGAGCTAATTGACCACCTTTACCGGGTTTTAATTCAATATTACTCACAACTGAACCGATAGGAAGATTTTTTAAAAGTAAAACATTTCCTACTTTAATATCGGATCCTAAACCTGATGAAATATAACTACCAACAGTTAATCCTTTTAAAGACAAAATATATCTTTTTTCACCATCTTTATAATGTATTAAAGAAATATAAGCATTCCTTTTAGGATCGTATTCTATAGTAGCGACTTTACCTAAAATACCATCTTTATCACGCTTAAAATCTATAAGACGAATTTTTTGTTTAGCTCCGCCTCCATGACCTCTTACAGTAATAACACCTCGATTATTACGTCCTCCTGCATTACTTTTAAATAATAATAACTTTTTTTCCGGTTTAGAAGTAGTAAGTTCGTTAAAACTTTGTAATTGCATATTTCTATGGCCATTAGAGGTAGGTTTGTATTTTTTGATAGACATAAAATTAACCTTTTTTCCTTTAATTTGTTAAATATAATTTAAAATTTTTTTAAATAATTAAAACTTCAAAAAAATTATAAATCTTATTGAATATTATTTAATTTCACTAAATCCGTTAATTCTTTGTCCCGGAACAACTTTCACAATAGCTTTTTTATAAGCTGAGGTATAACCAGAATATTTACCTTTTCTTTTAAATTTTGGTAAAACATTCATAATATTAACAGATATAACATTAACTTTAAAAATATATTCTATAGCTTTTTGAATTTCTATTTTATTAATATTTTTATCAATCTTGAAAAAATATTTATTATACAAATCCATTTGTTTATTAGTTGCTTCGGTAATTATAGGAGCTTTAATATATTTATAATATTTATTCATTCGCAACTGTTCCTTCCAAATAATTAATCGCTTGACAAGTAATAATTAAATATTTTGCTTGGAAAATTTGATAAACACTAAAATGATTAACACTTTCTAAAATAACTTGAGATATATTATTAGTAGATTTGATTAAATTATCAGTTAATTCTTGTACTACAATTAAAATTTTATAATCAAAATTAACCTTTAATTCTGTTAATAATTTTGTAAATTCTTTAGTTTTTGAAGTTTGTAAATCTAAAGAATCTAAAACTATTAAACTGTTATTACGGAAGTGCCAAGATAAAGCTGAATAAAAAGCCAATTTACGAATCTTAGCATTAATTTTAAAATGATAATCTCTTTTTTTCAAAGCAAAAGTATGACCCCCGCCTCGCCAAATAGGAGAACGAATAGTTCCTTGACGAGATCTACCTGTTCCTTTTTGAGCCCAAGGTTTACGACCGCCACCTGAAACTTCAGAACGATTTTTAGTTTTATGATTGCCAAGCCTTTTAGCAGCTCTTTGTTGATTAATTACATCATAAATTACTTGTTGATGTAATTTGATTCCAAGAATTTTATCTGATAAAATTATTTCTTCACATGGTTGACCATGTATATTAATAACGTTACACTTAAGCATGAGATATAGCCTCTTTATTAGTTTTTTTAACAGCTGATTTGATTATAACAAAACCTTTATTAGGACCAGGGATACTACCTTTAATCAAAATAACATCTTTATCAGATATTATTGATATAATTTTTAAATTTTGCATAGTCACCTTATGAAAACCCATTTGGCCAGGTAAATGTTTACCTTTTTGATTTCCTTTTATAGGACCATTAGAACCTGGTCTTCGATGGAATCTAGAACCATGACTTTTTGGACCGATAGTTTGATTATATTTTTTAATAACTCCCGAAAAACCTTTACCTTTGCTAATTCCTGTTACATCTACAAAATCTCCGGAATTAAAAATGTTAATATCCACAATTTGTCCTGGAGTTAACTGAGATAATTCATTTAAGGTATTATGATTAAAAACAATTTCACGTACAAAAGATTTAGGGGAAGAATTATATTTACTAAAATGACTTTGAAGCGGTTTTGTCGTATTTTTTTCTTTTTTAGTTTCAAAAGCTAATTGCGTCGCTTGATAACCATCTTTTTCTAGATTTTTTTGTTGCAAAACAACATTATCAGCAACATGAACGATAGTAACAGGAGTTACTAAACCTTGATCATGATCAAAGAATTGCGTCATACCTATTTTTCGTCCTAAAATTCCTTTAGACATGTTAAATAATATCTCCTTTTAAAATAGTAATAAAAAATCAAAACTAATATTAACTACATAAATACGATATTTATTAATAAAAAATTACTAAAAATTATTTTGTTTAATACTAATATCTACAGATTTTGGAATATTAATACGAGTTAATGCGTCAATAGTTTGCGCATTAGGGTTAATAATCTGAATTAAACGTTTATGAGTAAAACGACCAAATTGTTCTCGACTATCTTTATTAACAAAAGTAGATCGCAAAACAGTAAATATTTCTTTATGAGTAGGAAATGGTATAGGGCCTTTTATTTTGGCTCCAGTTGCAATAATACTATCAATAATTTTTTGAACAGTTGGTTTTAACATTTTAAAATCATAAGTTTTTAAACAAATTTGAAAAATTTCTGGTTTTTTTTTCATTACTTGAATTACCTTTCCTATTTTAGGTAAATAAAATATTTATTTATATTTATATATATAAATTCTTAATTTTTATAAGAAAATAACATATATAAAAAAATTTTTTATTAATATAAAAAATAATTTAATTTATTATAATGATAATCAATATTAAAAAATAAAATATTTTATATTATTCCGAAATTACTTCAAATAATATAAAATATTCACAGAATATACACATTTATCATTATATCATAAAAAAATATATCTATTTATATCAATAAAAAAAATATAATAAAAATATAGTTTCTAACAAAAAAATTATTTTTATCTATTCTTAATAGCAACTCTAAGTTTAGCTGAACGACTACAAGAATTAAACGCTTGTTCTTCAGCAGACGGACGAAGAACTTTTTTATTTATTATTCTTAACGCAGGAATCGGTAAATATTGTTGTTGAATGGGCAAACGAGATAAAATTAAATTATTAGAACTATTCTTTTTAAAAAAATTTTTTACCAAACGATCTTCTAAAGAATTAAAACTAATAACAACTATAATACCACCTTTTTTTAATAATTTTAAATCAGGATAGATTAACTCGGTTTAGAAAGTGTGCATTGATAATTTTACTTTCATATTCGAAATTAGCCCCCCACAGAACCGGACAAGCAAGTTTCCAAGCATCCGGCGCCTAATATCTGATTACAGA
>JAOSIP010000049.1:0-3595 GCA_030586815.1 Candidatus Phytoplasma planchoniae | reverse complement strand
ATAGAAAATAGCAGAGGTTTCCCTAATATTAATTATTTTCGGGAATTAGCTTTTAAAAATTTAGATCAAACAATATACGAATTATTAAAAAATAATATCCTAAGATTGTAAATTCAGCAACCAATTGAGGTTATATAGACTAGTTCCCATTATTTTCCTAAATGTGGAATTTCATCCAGTCCCCACCCATAACCCACAAGAAAATAATATTGATTTTATCTTTTCCCTCCCCTCAAACCTGAGTATATATTTGAGTATGAGTGTGCGTGTGCATATCTAAATTTTAAGACAATTCAATGCAAGGACCCCACATAAGCAAATAACTCTTATTTGGAAAGAGAGAATTGGTGATTCCAGACTTAGAATCCAGATGGCAACAAGGGAGGAGGAGTCAAAATCTCTTTTAGATTCTCAATTCAACCCAACAAGCATCTCTTACCATTCCTGTGTAACATATGCCATCTTCACAAAAATTACAAGATAGCAATCTCAAGCATTTTCCCCTCTAGCCAAAGTGCTTTAAATGCAAAGGCCTCCACTCTCTAGTGGTTTCCATAGAAACTGATGAATTCTGTGAAATTAACATCAAACATTTCCACCACTAGCTTTGTATGTCACGGGAAATCTATTGTTGTAAGAATCAGAACTTTCTGGTTATTAGCAAATTAGTAAAATATGTACAGAACATAGGTTTTCAGTTTCCTGTGATTTAATGTTGGTCTTTAAACTGTTGAAGTTTTGCGTGACAATGAATTGATATGGAGGTTAATTCTCGCAAGCCTGAGATTATGATATTTGGAAGTTTAATACTTTCAATCTTCTTCCAACTGGATTTTGTGAATTCCTGAAAGTTTGCATATCATGTGCAGTGACATCTTGTCTGCTTAACTTCTATGTTGAGTCTTGTTAGTTTAAAGCTACATTTGTTATTGGCTTTCTGAATTACAGCTTACTGGAAGGGAAAATAGGAAATAGGATTGAAATTCTAATTGACCATTAGATTTTTCCTTGTCAAAAACCATAAATTGAAGTGGCTTCAACACCTTCCAAATAAAACCCAGCCATGCATGTGATTTAACTTGTGAAGTTGTGAGCTTGACTGGTCTGGTCAATAGATGCAGAAATCATAAATATTTACAGGTTGTGAGCAAGGCATTAATAGTTTAATCTAGGTACTTGTTCATCTGGAAGGATTTAGTAAATATGAAGCCACAATTTATTTTCTAAAATTAAATTATGCATAGATTATATTCCTTTTCCAGTCATTCTAGCTTAAAATTTTGTCATCAGGACAGAGGTCATGCAGAATGGATTCCCATTATCTGTCAGCAATGGTTAATTTGAGCTTTAACAAGCCAAAAAGAAGCTAATGAGGTTTATCAACGTAAAGAACTCAATACACCAACCTGTAACACATTACTGATTTATGAATGCTATTTAAGTGAAGTATCTGAGGGTTGCTTGCTCATGGGTCTCGACCACTGAAGTTTAGAAACAAATTCAACGCATAGTATTAGTTATTTAGGGGTTTGTTTCCTTGTTCACAAGCATCTCTAATATTTTGACAAAACCTATTTTGTCTAAGGTCTTCTTCTTCTTCTTCTTCTTCTTCTTCTTTTTTGACAAAAAAATTTCAAACAAAGGCATATATCTTGTTGATTAGCTAGCTAAATATTTAGCCCCCGCTTTACATTTTATTAGCCTATTGGAGTTTAGAGATATTGTGTTTGTTGATTATGGTATTATTAAAGTTATCCAATAAATCTTCTGTACTTGTTTCTGCATTGTCAGCTTGTAAATTCATTCATTTTATTTGGATTATAATACTTTTAAGCAACTAAAGTAGAATCACGGGATGTGGAGATATTTTAACATGAAACTTATCAAAATTTTTAAAATTATTGGAGCTAACTACTTAGTTTAAAATAATAATAATAGTAATAATAAGTGTCAAAGTGGCTTATGCCTACCTTCACTTTTAACCAATGTTGACTTCAATTTAATCGAACAATAACCCACTACCGTCTACATTATTAATCAAACCATTATTTTGATTTCCCAGTTTGGTTTCCTCTTCCACTCAAACCTTCTATTCCTTTCATTTGAACCCTTGCGCAAGATATGGTAAGTACAGGGAGTCCCAATCACTTTACTGTTTCTTGATGTTAGGATTGTCCATTTACATCACATTCTTCATTAAGGGCTACAGCAACCTCAGTAGAAGTAGTTTCTTTTATTTCGGAAATCTTAGAAAGTTGAGATAAAATGGAGAGGATATATCTTCCACAACATTATAAGGTTATGCCATATTCCATGACTGATTGTTGCAGTTCAAATGACTTAGAAGAATGAGCTGTTTTAGAGAATTAAACAGTATGAACATTGATTTCTTGTTAAACACCTAAAGTGAAGGGGTGAGTTCCTTTATGTTCCTTGGATCTCATGGGCAAGGTTAGTATCCCCTGCTCGTTTAATATTGTTGATGCTCATATTTCTTTGATCATTTGACTTATTGTGATGAATCTCAAGTTTTTACCTGGAGATTATAGGTGATTTGGATCTAGATTCACATGAGTCATATTATTTATGTATCTCCTAACTTACAATTTGACCATGCAAGTGGCTTCATTATATGTAGAAATTATTTTGCTTGCAGTATTCACATTTCATCATTTGATATCGAAATGAAATTATATTTTGGGCTATTTTCTGGTTACAAGCTAATTGCTTGGATTAGTGGCAGAAAATTGTTCATGAGCAGTGTCTGATATGGAGACCCATGTGTCCAATAGTAAGACACCCATGTCTTAATATTCGAGTGCCTGTGTCTGAAATTAAAAAAATATAATAACAAAAATAGACATGGAAGTTGCTTTATCTGCTGTGTCTCGGTTACTTCAGATGTGAACACTAGATGGACATGGATAATCACCTCAAGTGGTGTCTCTTGACTTCTGAGGGCAGAAGAACAAAAGAGTTATATTGGAAGATAGAATCAATATGCCAAGATAGATGTGGATTGCCATTGAGTTGACGTAGAATGTGTGGACGAAGAAGAAAGAGAATAGAAGAGAATGGGAGGGGGCCACGCTCACAAGAAATCACGCATGTTTACTGAAATAAATGAATATCCCCAAGTAGTTTGGAATAAATGAAGTTCACCTCTAAGAGTCTAAATCTATCATTTTTTGTCAGATTCTTACCAAACTTTACATGTAGCTCGTATGAAACACAAGTGAAGTGCACAAGCAAACATAACTCAATTCTAAGTCTCGGTGCTCAAGTTATGCATATGACTAGTTTTTTAAAACTTGAAAACTGGGAAATTCACCTTTAGGAGTCCATATCTACCATTCCTTGTCAAATTCTTACCAAACTTTACACGTAGCTCGTATGAAACACACGTAAAGTGCATGAGCAAACGGGACTCAATTCCTAATCTCGGTGCTCAAGTTATACATGTGACTAGTTTCTTAAAATTTAGAAACCATAAGAAAATTCGCATCTAAGAGTCCAAATCTACCAATTGTTGTCAAATTCCCACCAAACTTTACACATAGCTCATATGAAACATGAGTGAAGTGCACGAGCAAAC
>JAOSIP010000048.1:0-3603 GCA_030586815.1 Candidatus Phytoplasma planchoniae | reverse complement strand
GGAAAGATATATGATGTCAAAAAATTGCATCATTTATATTATCAATATGGTTAAAAAAATAACCCTTTCCTACACTAATTTCATTAAAATATTTTTATTAATATTTTTATGAATGCTCCAGTTGGCTGATAAACTTCAAGGGTCAATAATCGGGTTCCTGAATCTAGGTGTCCTACGGTCCGGGCAAATCTCCAAATTCACTTTGGAGGTTCGTGTCAATATGTCAATCAGAAAGTAACTTTAGCTCAATTTATTTAGACTCACTTGTATGGTTATGAATATATATCTAGCAATGGACTGGGTTTAACTCAGACCTAGTTTGGACTCAATCCAATAATTGTAGATTTCATGCATATTAATTATAGATACGAAGCGCAAGCCTAATGTTACAAAATTGATCCTCATGAAGGGGCTTGATTAGGATATCTAGCTAAATGATAATGAGTGCCTACATATAGAAATCCCATATAATTGTCTTGCCTATGTTCTCTAATGAAATGATATCCAATCTCAATGTGTTTGTTTCTAGAGTGTGTGACAGAATTCTTATTTAGTTGGGTGGCACTAACATTATCACACTTAATGGGGATTTTCTCAAACTTAAGATCATAGTCTTCTAGTTGATGTTTAATCCAAAGAACTTGAGCACAATAGCTCCTCATTGCCACATATCCATATAATGTTAATTTGTTGGCAACCATGAGACAGGGGAGTGTCCTAGTAATTGAGACATGCCATTAGTCCTTTTCTTATCAAATTTATTATTGGCAAACTTGGCATCAACATAACCTACTAGGTCAAATGAAAAACTTTTGGGGTACCATAGTCTTCAGATTTTAATGCTTACAGGAACTTAAAGATGCACTTAATGGCTAACAAGTGTGGCTACTTAAAATTTCCTTAGATTCTAGCATGTATGCAAACACTAAATATGATGTCCAATTTATTAGTAGTAAAGCACAACAAGAAACCTATGCCTTTATATACTTCCTAATTTCAACATTCTTACCATTTTTGTCCTTCTCTAGCTTAGTTAATGTACTCATAGGTGTAGGGCTAGACTTAGTTGACTCCATTCCAAACTTCTTCAACAATGCTTTCACATACTTAGATTGATTCAAGAAGATTTCATCTTTTGTTCTCTTGATTTGTAATCCAAAAAGATATGTAAGTTTACCCATCATACTAATCTCAAATTTACATTGCATATTTTAGCAGATTCTTCACACATTTTCACATTTAGAACAAAAGATAATATCATAACATAGATTTGAATAATAAGTATACCATTACCTTTATGCTTTAATAATAATGTAATATCAATTTTTTCTTTGCTGAAACCTTTACTGATAAAAAATAAACTCAATTTCTCATGCCAACACCTAGGGACTTGTTTAAGACCATTTAAGGCCTCATACAATTTATAGACATGATTGGGGTAACTAAAACTCTCAAAACTTGAAGGTTGCTCGACATAAACTTCTTTATTAATGTGTCACGCCCCAAACCACATAGGCACGCAATAGATGCCGCACCCCCATGGGCGGACCCACAGGAATGCGAGGCAAAAAGTATAACAAGTTATTAAATCATTTCTACAAAATTATGTAAACCATGAATTCTATTTAAATCATCTCAACTATCTAAAATTGTCATGACTTTTTAGGAATATTAATAGAACTCCAAAAGAAATTATTTAATGACTAAAAATCAAACTATCAAAATCTCATTCGAATTTCTAAACTGAAACTCACACTAGGGCATGATCTCATATGTTCATCTAGCGTCACTCCCTAGTGCCATAGATTGAACGTCCATTCCTGAAAAGTTTTTAGAAAAGAGGAGTGAGTACTAGATTTAGTAAAGGATAATATTCCAATATCCAAAAATCTTTTATTATTCATAAATAGAGCTTTCAAAAATAATTCACGAGTTATTCTTTTCCAAAACCAAGTCATAAATTCATATTTAATAAACACGTGCTGCCATAACACATTTATGAATATAAAAGTGATCTCAAGCATACCAAATGCATAACATCAGAAATTCACTAATATGGAAATACCACGTATTCAACCACGCTTCGTACCCACGACAAACAAATGTAATCATAACACATAGTTTTGATATAGGAAGGCTAGCAAGTGCACTAAAATAAAGCTTGTTGACATGGACGGGGGTTTCCTCTCTCCCAGACAAGAGTCTCAACAATATCTAACAAAAGTCTAAGATAATATTAGTCCACACACTTTGCATATAGGACCACACAACATATTATACAACAAGATCAACTTATCGCATTATATCACAATTTATAAATCACAATTTATCAAATATAACTAGTAAATAAGATTTATGCAAATCAACTCAGTAAATAATCCATTTCACATATTTAAGTAAGTTAGAACCACAATAAAATTATTTGGGGAATAATATGCTTTCTCTCAAATTTATTTTTGGAAAGTGAGTTTCTTTAAACCGCTTTTGAATTTTTAAAGCCAAAAGACCAAATCAATTTTAAAAATTCATTTTGGAAAACTGTTATTTCCCCACCTTTTAGAAATTATCCTCTACTTTTAGAAATTATTTCTACTTCCAGAAAGTATCTCTTACCTAAAGGATGATAGAACTCCACTCATAATTTTACAACTGGATCACAAAAGTCTAAAATATCACCTATTACACAATCATAGAACAATAATATTACAACTACAATCATAAGTAGAACAAAACCGTAAAATTCCCTAACCAAATTCTTTTATTGCTGGCTAGGGGCAAAATCATCTTTTTCCCCCCAACACTTGAAATCTTTTAGTCTCCAAGTCAAAATAAAAATTAATTCCACCAACACACAGCACCCAACTTTTCATTAAGATGAGAGACTAATTAAACTTTAATTAAATCTTCTAAATTCCTCCCAAGGGCAAAATAGTCATTTTACCCACAAAATACCTTAATTATTCCACTTAGGGACAAAATTGAAATTTCACTCTAATTACCCAAAATCTCAAAAACATAATTTCCAATTTGGGGCAGGACTATCAAATAAATCGTTTAGGGGCAAATCTATAATTTCTGGTTTCTAATTACCCAAAACAACCACCAAATTTCCTCTTAATTCCCATTTTCCCCATAATTTTCCTTAAATTAGATCTAACCTTAAACTTTTCCCTAAATACCCAATAAACCCTGAGGCCTTGGTGTGCAATTTCTACTTAGGCCCTCTCCGTGCAATTTTCCCAAAATTGCTTTCTCCTTCCTCTCTAATTTCTACGTCTCTCATCTGGAAAACTCTAGTCACTAGTCTCCATCCACTTAACTCTCGCCTAGTTCTTTTTCTTCTTTTTCTCTAATGTCGTCGAGCACAGTCGGAGCTAGCTTTTTCTTCTCCCAGATCTCTCTCACAAACACCCATGCACAAAGCTGTTAATCTTGTTTCTTTGTTCGTTCAAACTCTCACAACTCTCTCAGATTTGGCCTCCCACTCGCACGATCTATGCGTCTAGTCACACAAATCTCTGCACCCAAAGCTCTCCTCTCACAAGCTCGACTCGACTCACATGGCTAACCCCCACCAAGTCTCAGAACAACACACAACTAGAC
>JAOSIP010000047.1:0-3676 GCA_030586815.1 Candidatus Phytoplasma planchoniae | reverse complement strand
AACAAATATAAGAGAGAGTTAGAGATACTCTACAAATTTCGTGCCTCTCTCAACCCCTATCAAGAGCTTGAATTCACTTTGGATGGAAAGAATTTGCTTTGCTCTTCTTTGATGCTCACAAATAAAAGTTTCACTAGAAAGCTCTTTGTCTCACTTTGTTTTCAAGTTTGCAAGTATTTGCTAACCTTAAAATCGTGTGGGGAAGGTCCAATTTATACCCCCACAAGTTTGCTTTTGAAAACTAGCCGTTAGGAAGCCATAATTTTGCTTCCAACGGTTGGATCGGTCGACCGACCTTCATTTGGTCGACCGGTTCAGTTAAAAATGCAAGACGAGCAACGGTCTTATCGGTCGACTAACCAACACTCGGTCGACTGGAAAATGAGCACCCTCTCTGGAATTCTCTGAAAATTCCATCGGTCGACCGAGCGGTCGACCGACTGTCAAAACACAAAAGGTCAGTCGACTAACCCAAAAGTCGGTCGACTGATCAGCTGATACTTCAGACAATCAGTTTAAAAACAACTCATTTTCTTAATCTTTTTCAAAAATATTTTCATAAAACATTTTTAAACACTAGAGCATCAGTCCAAAAACATTTTAGAGCAAAGATCATCCAAGAAAATCAAACATTTAAATACATAAAAAATCCTAAAATACCTAAGATTTTCTATGCTTCCAACATTGAGCTCCAACTTTGCTCCACAACTTTGTGCTTGTAAACAAAAATAAAATCTACAAATTAAGAACACTCAAGCACAAATATTAGACCTTTACAATTGTTTGTTCATCATCAAAAGTCACATGGACCTTAGGGTCAACAGCTTGAATCCAAGGATGGAAAATATTTGCTTTGCTCTTTGTGATGCTCTCAAACTTGATTTTCAAATCAAAAACAATTTTTCTCACGTTGTATAATGAATTGGAAGTATTTGATAACTAGAAAATTGTGTAGGGAGGCTTCTATTTATACCCCCACAAGTTTTGCTTTGAAACTATCAATTGGAAGGCACCAACGGTCAGATTTTGTAAAGGGTTGACCGACCAACCACCCTTTGGTCAACTGAGCCAGCTCAAAAATGGGAGACAGGCAACGGTTGGATTGGTTGACCGAAAAATGAGCACGCTTTCTGGAATTTTTTGAAAAAATCCATCAGTCAACTACTTGGTCGACCGACTACTGAATTACAAAGGGTCAGTCGACTGACTCAGAGGTCGGTTGACTGATCCTCTGATTCCTCAGACAATTAGTTTTCAAAACAGCTCATTTTCACAATATTTTCAAAAACACTTTTCATAAAACATTTTTAAACACTAGAGCATCAATCCAAAAACATTTTAAAGTGAATTACATCCAAGAAAATCAAATACTTAAATATATAAAAAATCCTAATATACCTATGATTTTCTATGCTCTCCAATATAAGCTCCAACTTTGCTCCACAACTTTGTGCTTGTATACATGATTAAATCTGCAAATAAATCCATACTCAAGCACACAAGTTAGACCTTAACAATTGTTTGCTCATCATCAAAAGTCACATTGACCCTAAGGTCAACAAATATTTTCAAAATCTAAAATCTTTTTTTCATCACAAATATGGTTTTTAGAAATAATTTATAAGTTATTCTTTCATAAACAAGTCATAAATTCACATTTAATAAACACATGCCAAAACAACACATTTATAAATATAAATGCAATCAAACATAACATCATAATTATTTCAAAAAATCACTATTATGGAATACCACGCCACAAATTGTACCACAATATCATGGAAAGCATGACCTTTGTACAAGAAAGCTAGCTAATGCTCTAAAGGAGAATATGCTAATAAGAGACTAGGCCAGTTCAACTACCCAAACTAGGCTAGCTAAACCCCCCAAATAGGGACAGCTCAGTCACCGAAATTGGGCTGGCTAAACCTTCCAAATTGGGTTGACTCAACCATCCAAACCAAGCTAGCTAAATCCGCCAAACTAGGTTGGTTTAACCCCCCAAAACATCACATATGGGACCACATAACATGGTTTTTTAAAAACCAAAATGATTGCATAATATCACTGTTCATAAAACATAATTTCTAAACATAATTCGTAAATAAATTTATAAAAATTAGTAAGAGCAAAATAACCATTTAACACAGTCAAGTATGCTCAAAATCATAATAAATCAATTTGGCAAATAATATATTTTCACACAAAAATTCATTTTAGAAAATATTATTTTTCTATTTTTTAGAAAATATCTCTTATCTTGAGAACGACTGAGACTCCTTTATCTCAAACAAAATTTGGATCACAAGAATCTAGAATGACACCTATTATACAATCATGAAACAACAATGAATATACCTATAATCATAAGCAAGGACATAGTTGCAAAATTCACCTATAAAAATTATTTATGGGAGCTAGGGGCAAAAATATCTTTTTTCACCAATACTTGAATCTTAAAAATCTTCAAGGTCTAAGTAGTAACTAGTTCCACCAAAATCCAACGTCTAACTCTTCATTAGGGTGAAACACTAATTAATCCTCAATCAAAACCCTAACTTTCACTTAAGGGCAAAATAGTCATTTTACCTACATAGAAATCCCTTAATTATTCATCTTGAGGCAAAAATGGAATTTCACACTAATTACTCAAAATTCACTAAACCGTAATTCCAATTTTTAAAAGTTAGATTACTAAATTAAGATTTTAAACAATCAATATCACTAATTAACAATATTAGAATTAATAAATAAAATTAAAAGTTTAACTCTTCTTTTGGACCCGACCAGTTCAGACCAATCCAACCGCATAACAGAATTCTATTTCTTCCTGAATAGAATTCTATTATAGCTTTGGATTTATAACTTCGCTCAGAGCTGGCGCCCGACCAGCGTCCACTTGGCCTCCTGACGACCCTCCCACGCAGTCGCTCCCAAGCAAAAGGACTCTTCTCCCAACACGACGACAACCGGCCGACAAAGAAACACTCACCCTCAGCATTAAGAAACACACACACGCACGCAGACACACACACACGCACACACACACATACATATTTATGGCCAGCAATCCAAAAAGAAAAGGAAAGAGAGAGAAAGGTCTGACCGATGGTAGCTGAGGAAGATTGTCCACGCCTAGAGAAGCTCTTCCTGCGATTGCCTAGAGAATTAGATAGCCCAATCACCATCGAAGACCGTCGATCGCGTGCGGGAAGTCATCTTCTTCGTGCATATATATATATATATATATAGAGGCAAGAAAGTTTTGTTAATTACAAACTTCACTCCCCTCTCCAAATCAAATTGCACA
The DNA here is from genome assembly GCA_030586815.1 of Candidatus Phytoplasma planchoniae. GTDB lineage: Bacteria > Bacillota_I > Bacilli_A > Acholeplasmatales > Acholeplasmataceae > Phytoplasma > Phytoplasma planchoniae. Next base: position 366 of record JAOSIP010000047.1, on the reverse strand, counting down.
CCACGCGTTTCTTGCAATATCCGCCTTTAATCACCCACTTAACAATTGTTTCACTTAAGCCCCTAATTTCACAAAAAAATAAAATAAAGTTCAATTTCTTTAATTAGGCCCTCCAATCAACAAAATCAAGGTTGATTTCTAAAAATTAAATCGCCAAAACTTTAATTAGCATAAAAAGACCAAAATATCCTTAATAAAAAATTTGGGTTATTACATCCTTTCTCCCTTAAAAAGAGTTTAGTTCCCTAAACTCACAGACCTAAATCCTTGAATAAATAAGGGTGCTCCTGACATATTTTGGACTCTAACTCCAATATGATACAGCTCAAGTATCCCTATTAAAGACAAAGATCACCTAATTCTAAT
>JAOSIP010000046.1:0-3892 GCA_030586815.1 Candidatus Phytoplasma planchoniae | reverse complement strand
CAACTAAAACACTTAATAAAACAGTATCTTTATAACGCACTAAAATAGAGCTATTAGCTTGTTTAGCTAATTTATTAACTTCTATAATAAGGGATGGGGTATCACAATCTCCTCCACTTAAACTCTTGACGTTCTCGTCAAGCCCAAGCCCAAGATCATCTCCCATTTTTTGACATGAGGTGGTTGTCACCAACAACCATACCCAGTCTATTAGTAGGGGTCCCGCTCTGATACCATTTGTAATGCCCCGATATCCACTGACCCTAGCAACTTGTTGAGCCCTATAACATGACTCAAAATGCTTAAACTCAAGTTGTTTAGTAGTAGTTCTCATGAGGCTTATATCCAACTTAATATCTCACTCAAATTCCAATGTGGGACGGGATATCACAAGCATTATTCGCCATAAGCTTATTGTTTGTCTAGGTGTTTTCTGTTGCTCACTGCAGTTGCCAAAAGCTGAATGGGTAGTTATTTGAAATGGACAAGAGACAACTTCAAGTGACGACAGCCGTGATGTCAACATAAGCAATAAAATTTATGATTGTAAGACAAGTATAGTGCTGGTTTAGATTCACATGAGCAGAGTGTCCACCAACCTTCATAATAATTTTATCATATACCAAGGTAGGAAAAGTTAGAGAAGCTGTTGTCACTTGAGCTTTGAATTTTGTGGCATGAAGGGTCACTGGATGCCTGGGCTTTTATGTTTATGCACGCGGCTAGCCATGACATTGCGGCTTCTAGGCTTTTTTAGGCTCTTGATCCCAAACGCCCAGAAGTTTAGAAGCTGCAATATCTTGGATCAGCTGTTACAGACTGTTGCATCTGCTTAGTTTCTGGGACTTGAGGGATGATATACCTTAGTGTTCATTGAACACTTGATCCAAGACCATTATTGTCATCGAGACAAAAAATTCATTTTCAGTAAATCTTGGTTAAAATTATTTACTACCAAGTAAAGAAATAAAAAATGGGAGATTGGATAATCTTTTAGCTATGGTTGATTGTATACCCATCACTGGGACTTGGAAACTTACGCAAAGGTTAATTCCTGCACATCGATAGCAAAAGTTGACCTAAATGAATAAGTGAAAGTTGATCTAATGAGCTTAAAATTCTATCTCGGACGCCATATGAAAAATTATTATAATACCGTCATAAGATTATTTGCTAGGGATACTGTTGGATAGCTCTAGTTTCATATTATAATAGACAAAGGTACACATCTTAATTATTATGAACCTTCAATCTCTCTTTCTGTCGAAATTTGTCACTACCTGTGATCCGCTGAAGTTCAATCAAAGCCCTGTTTATATGGCCACCTCTGCCTCATTTACTTAGATATGCAGAATTATGATTTAACGTGTCAGAAACCTTTATCTACTTATTTCTTATCTGTAATCTGCTACCCGAATACTAACTGTATTACGCCTGCGGGGGCTTTATCTATTTATTTCTTTTGAGGATTTATTATTGTTCATGATATGCAGCTTCTCTCCTACTAACTGTGATTTAATATATAAATATATATATATTCTATGGTCTAAAAGTAGCCAATGATAACAAGTTACATGTGAAAAAGTTTGGACAAGTTTGAAAGAAGCATTCTTAATTTTAAAAAAGGAAACGTGTGAAATGAGCTGTGTCTTTCATTTTTCTTTGAAAGAGACAAATTGATCTTTTCTTTTTCTTTTCAGTGTTTTCTGTTTATAGAAATTTGAGGGGCAGAGGGAGCCGGAAAATGGAAGGTGCACCAAATTACTGTCTAGGTACACTGCTGTTGATTTTCAGCAGCATATATATGGTTTATGCCAAACTGTCCTTTTAGAAATAGAGAGTAAGATATTAATGAAATTAAATAGTGGGTGTTTATTCAATGACTTTGAAAGCAAGTTTCTTCTTTTTAAAACACAGAAAGGACATTCTCTTTATATGTTTCTTTCCTTCATACATATATGCAGAACTTTCATGTAAAATGTTGTACCTTACTGCATAAAACTCACATTTATGAGTTGTAAATTGCCACACGTCGTCATTATGTAAGCAAATTCTTTGTAAAAATACTTGTGATTTAGTATTTTCAATAGCAGATTCAGTTAAACTGGTGATTTCTTTATCAGATAAATAAAAAATGATGGCAATTGGGATTTTAATATAGCAACTGACTCGTTGCCAGCTTGGTGAACTCATTTCCCATCCAAATATTTTGGGGCATGAATCTTGACAAAAACTTGTTTCGGCTAGTTGTTTGTTTTATATATATAAAGTACTATCCTGGAGCTGCAAGCAAGCTCAAGAGAGTAGAAAACGAAGGCATAGAAAAATTTATTACTCAACAAAGAAGTCAAACTGTGATAAGAAGTTCTGCCTGGATTTGTTTACAAACACAGATTTCTGTAGAAAACCCATTTGGTAGATTGTTTTGGAAAACTCTCAGAAACTGTCTTTGCTTGAGATTAAAAAGGTTTTCAGAAACACTGAGAAAGGAACTGAAAACAGAAAATAGAGTGCATCTCTATTTCAAATCTGTGTATACCCTCCCTTAATTGAGAATCAATTGAGCCAGTATTAGGGACCTCAGGACACTTAAGGATTTCATCCTATACAGGGCTCTTTTCAACTTAAATAAGATAAAAATAAGAAAATACCAGTCTTCTTAGCAGCAATCTCAATAAAAAAAAAGAAGAGGAAAAACATACGTCGTCGTTTTATTGCATAGTTTATTTGTATGGACCGAAGCAACGGCCGAGCTCTCACTCACGGGCACTTCGTTCTCCTTCTCCTCCTCCTCCTCCTCCTCCTCAAAGATATTGTTTTGATTTCTGTTTAGACTCTGTAATCTCTCTATATACGAAGTAATTCTCATTACAATGAAGCTTCAAGGTAATCTTTTTTTTCCTTTTCTTTTCTAACTTCTATTCTGACAAATCATGACTGGCAAGTTTTAGGGTATGTATCTGGAAAATAGATAAGATATGATGATACTGTATGTCACTTATTCTGTCTTCTATAGAGTACCCTTGTTTGTGAACTTACCCAAGATTTATTTTTTTAATTCGAAATGAAATTTACTGTCATTGTAGCATAGGTCAAAGAGAAAGAAGGAAAAGAAGAAAAAGACCTGAAAAGGGCACCATAAATTAGGTTTAAACTACTTTACAATTCTGTCTTTTACTAAACTTAAATCTAAAGCTCTTAGGTTAGATCATAATAAAAACAAAGCCTGCAGGAAGCAATTGCTGTTATTAGCCAGTCATAGCAAACTGATAGGATTCATAGCATAGGTACCTATCTTCAGCAAATAAAACCAAAACTTAGGAGGTTGTATATTAAATTCTTTGTATTGTGGCTCTGTGTACTTCTGTAAGCAACTAGGAAACAGAATAGAGCTTTATTCTATGCAGAGGCTTAATTTCCAATTTTGGTCAATATTGATTACCTTTTATAGAGATACTATTGTCTCAAAACGGTTAAGCAGTCTTTAAGCATTGAGAGCCAGACTTGTCGATATTCTTTTTCCCCCTATTTTGGAGCCTAAAATTACTCTTCCCAAAACCACCTATCTCTACCAATGCTGGGAAATATCTGAATTTGAATCGAACCATCAATCAGATTACATATTTATGCTTAGTACTAGGTGTGAATCTTAACTGAACCTATTTACGTTTAGTACTTGGGATGCCACTGTCAAATATACAAAACTGTATGCCACTATTGCCAATCATCATATTTGTTGCATACACTAATTGCATGGTTAGGCTAGTGATGTTTTGGCAGTTATGGAACCTTTAGTGCTGAAAACCAGAAATGGAATAGTGGAAAATCAAGATGAGTTGCAGAAATTATGAAGCAGGACTAGGAAATAGAATTTGTAACCAGTAGTACCTAT
>JAOSIP010000045.1:0-3928 GCA_030586815.1 Candidatus Phytoplasma planchoniae | reverse complement strand
GGTTGTATTAAAAATTCACAATAGAACCCAGACCAATATTTGAGAGAAAAAAATTCATGACTTTTCAAATAAATAGAGATTTTAACAAAATTTATAAATACTATCATCAAATAAGAATTGATATATATATATATATATATATATATATATATATATAGAGAGAGAGAGAGAGAGAGATAGAGCAAAGCAAAGGAACTCACTGATTCTCCTTAAGTACTCTAAAAAAAGTCCAATCAACACTCCTCTTTTTTTTGTGTCAAACAGCTGCCCAAAGTTTTTTAAATAAGTCTTAATTTATGCATAGAAAATCTTTTTATTAACATTATTGCCCACCCTTAGCCTTAACTTCATTTAACAGGCTAAGGTTAAATTTGGAAAAAGGGTTACAAATAGAAATAAAAATAAGTTAAATACTTTCCTATAATTTTAACCCCTTAATTTATGCATAGAAAATTTTTTTTATTAACATTATTGCCCACCCTTAGCCTTAACTTCATTTAACAATCTAAGGTTGAATTTGGAAAAAGGGTTACAAATAGAAATAAAAATAAGTTAAATACTTTCCTGTAATTTTAACCCCTTATATCACCTTAAAAGTTATTTTTTAAAAAAACTTGGCTAAAAGTCAAATAAATAGCTAGAGTTTATTGTCCATTTTGTGTTCTTCACTTTGTGCCTCGTGATGGTGGTTGGGTGAGGATGAGACGAGAGGTAGGGAATGGTGGTTGGTGTTGGCAATGGCGGTGCAAGCAAGGATCTTGATCGGCAGCTTGTGGCTCCAAGAGTTGCGAAAATAAGGGTTGGCAAAAATAGAGGTTGCAGCTCATAGGGGTGTTGGTTTAGAGTGATTTAGGTGGCTTAAAGGTCACCAAAATTGGACAAAAGTGCCGTGGTAGGGTCACCAAAGTTGGGGAAATGATAAGAGTCGTTGGCAGGGAATAGAGAACTAACTCAAGGTTTTGCTTTTAATCTTGAATATTTGTTTATAAAAATAAACCTGCTACCTTCCTTGTAAGACCAAATTAAATAAAAAAATTTAGACAAGGGTTGTGGTACATGATCCTGATCTTACCTTCCAGCTTAGTTCTTCAATTTGGGATAAAATCTCTGGATGTGGCCTGACTCTTTGTAGTATTAGCACATTTATGGATCACCTTTGCAGTTCTTATCTAGATAGGAATGGCTATATTAAAAGCAATTTCCTTCTCCTATTTTATCCTATATTTCTGACTCCCTATTGTCTCTAGTTCTTGATTTTTGTCGTTTTGAATTGAAGTCTTATTTTTGGTTGGGTCTATCCTTATTATTGTTCTGGAGCTTTTCCCTTTTAGCTTATTTATTCTTGATGGACTCATTCATATCTCTTTTAGCAATAAGTGCCTGATCCATAGCTTTGTAATAAGTTTGTAGCTTAAGCATAGATAGTTTACTCCTCAATTTAAATCAGAGATCCCTTACAAATTTCTTGGTCCTTTTTAGTTCATTAGGGACGATATGAGAAGCAAACCCATATAACTCAACAAACGTTGACTCATACTATATAGCTATTGAGCCTCTCTGAACTAGATATATGAACTCCAGTTTTTATTGTTCTTAATTGGATTTTGAAAAGAACTTGTCATTGAAAACTTTTCCAAACTTTTCATAAGAAATTTTGTCATCCTCCCAAGTCCTCTTGGTCATCTTTCACCAGTTCCTTGCCTTATCCCTGAGAATGAAGCCAATTAGGTGAACCTTTCGAAGCTTTGGGCATCCCATCATTTTGAATATACCTTATATTTTAGTGAGTCATTGCACTACTTTACTATGATCAAGCTTCTCATGGTATTTTGGAGGCTTTAACTCCTAGAACCTTTTCATAGCCATCATGTTGGCTCTAGCTTCTTTATCCTCCTCTTGGTCAGAACTTATATTACCATTTAGTCTTTCATTTTTATTATTGTTATAACAACCCAGCCATGACGCTTAGCACTTGATAGATTCCCATAATCACTCCAACTTTATCTATTGGGGTTGGGGTGTTGGGAGGATTCGCACCTTGAGCTTGCCTTCTAGCACCATGCACTTACATGCCCATGCCATTGGTATTATAGTGCGAATGTTGTTAGCCCTTTTTTCCACCATGCACGCTAGGCCTATAGCTCCATGTTTGGCACATATTTTGATTCTCGTTTATGGCATTAGGGGTTGAATTGCTTGCGATTGTCTCGCTAGTGTACATATTTCTAGCCATAGGTCCTAGTTATCCATATTATCATTACTATACATTCATATACATATCCACATGACCAAAAAATTTATAAATGAAAAACTTTTATTCAATGAAGTAACAAAAGTAAAAAATTAGTATCATGATTATCAATCCAAAAAAGAAAAAAATAAAAAAGTACATGCCTAGCTAAAACATGATTCAAAATTTCTAATTATAAATCAAATCTAACACAACTAATAAGTAGCTAATCTTCATCATTCATCTTGTATTCTTCTTCAAGGTCCTTATTTAAGTCTATTTCATAGTTATCTTTTGGTTCCTCTTTGGATTCTTCCTTTATTTCCTTGCCTAACTTGGTGTCTCTTTATTCTTTTAAAGCTAACCACTTAACTTCCTTTTTGATCATCTCCTCAGTGACCCAAGTAATAGGACCAATCATGTCATTTAACTATTCCTCGTAGTTGGGATTGATCTTCCATTAACTTAGTAAATCTTCACTATTGCATCTCACAGCCATATGCCTCTAGAGTAACCTTCCAAAGCCCTCACTTTGTCTCTTAACCTTTCTATTTCTTAGCATAACTGAAAGTTTCTCACCTTCTCTTTTTCTAATTCCTGCTCTAACTCTGTTATTTTCTCATCTAGAGCCATAATTTCCTTTTTGTGAATACCACTCTCTTTTTTGAAATGTCTAGCCTCTTCTTTTCAATCCTAGTTCGCCTAGTTAATTTGTTTGTTCTTTTAATTTGTACACATTTCTAGGAGCCTCAAACATTTCATTTACATCCTTGATCTCTCCCAAACCACTCCAAAGTGCTCCCATGGCTAACTCTCTCTTTGTAATGGTCTACTTAGTCCTTGCTAATCTTACAAGTTATAAAGTTTTGTGTTAGATTCTCTTAAAAGGGTGTGTGTGTGTGTGTGTAATTATATTTTTGTTAAATAATGACTAAATCCTCAAACTCCTATTAGCACAACTCCTAAGTGAATGTAAATCCTAGGCTTTGGTATCACATGCAACATCCCATCAAAAAATGACTATTAGTTGATAGTTTTTCCTTTAAAGATCAGCTCAACCTCAATCCCTCATGCAATCAAAAGGTAAAAAATATTCAATCTCAATGGATGAATAAACCAAAGCTACAAGCCTAAAAATTTCTCTTTTAAAAAAAATGTAAAATTTTAAACTTTAATCATAAATCTTATTCTTCTTCTTATCAATACAAAATAAAAGAATAATATAACTAGAAATGAAAATTTCTACTCTAACTACTAGGTCCCCACAAGCAAAATAATTCACTAGTTGCCTTGGCTTTCCTTTGAAAAATAACATATGTATAATGCAAGAGCTTTAATAGCTTAGTAAGGAAGAATAGACTTTCAAGAAAACAAGCACTACATAAAACGAGCACGAGCAAATTTTGAATAAGGAAAAATTAAAATGAACAATTTATAATAGATAACAACATGAAACAAAACAGATTTCATAATGATTACTCTTTTAGGCTAATTGTCATTCTTTGATAGAAACTGTTGGTAAAAAAAATTTTGGGATTGGAGCTCGTATAACCTATGTCCCTTTAGTTCATAATCAACTCCTTTCCCGATACCATTGAATAAATAGTAAGTAAATTACTTTCTTCTTTCGCCCTATAAGAGTGATTAACTCTCCTCTCGGTAAGTCGATTAACTAAATTATTTACCCTTACGACTACT
>JAOSIP010000044.1:0-3970 GCA_030586815.1 Candidatus Phytoplasma planchoniae | reverse complement strand
ATTCCAAAATCAAGACACCAAAACCCCAAACAAATTTTTATTTCTTAGAAGTTTAAACACATATAGGAGTAAAATCTCTCAAATAAAGCCAACAGAAGTGGGATTTAAAAAATAGGAATCAAGTCCTGCAAGTCATCAGCAATCCAACATAAAGATCCGGAGAAAAGCAAAATCCAAAGTATTTTACAGATTATCCAAAAGAAAATTACAAAAAAGAAGCAATTTTGAGTCTTCAAGAATATTCTAAACGGGGCAATACGAGAGAGAGAGAGACTGGCCTGCGGGTCTAAGTCGCTGAGGGTTGAGTCGCTTAATAGTTGCCAGCTTGTAGTAAAGGTTGACGATGGGGTCCCCGGTGAGTCACGGGGGTTGACGGCAACAAAGATAGCGATTTGACATAATAGGTGAGCGGTTTGATAGAATTCACAATGGAGGGTGGATATGGGAAGGGAGGAAGACTGGAAGACGGCGAGTGGTGAGAGGTGTGATTGCAGATCAGACGGATGAAGAGTAGTCTTGCGGGGCTGACATATGGAATTAGCGGATCAGTTGAGGGTTTGTGGATCACACTGCAGCTAGATAATCTGGTCCGGCAGATTGCTAAGCTAAGTAACTTTGGCCGATGAGCTGGTGGATCAAAATTCAAAGATCAGGCTATTTTTATAGATTGGATTGCAAATCCGGCCTGGTTTTGATAGGCCTACTTCAAATGCATTTCATGGAATTTTCTATTGTGCTAGGTGAGACATTTCAAGTAAAATAAATGTGGATATGTCACTAACACCAATAATTCTTTGTACTTTAAAAGTTAAGTGAATTATAAATGCATGTGAAGAGTATAATTACTCACTGACTAGTACTGACCAAATTGAGAGGGAGGGAGAGTTTTCCCCACACTGGCCTGTCAGCAGGTCAGATTTGGCCTTGCCTGATTCATGACCTGATTTGTAAAAGTAAGACATGTCCACTGACTCTGCTAGGCTGGATTATCTACCCGCTATGTCATCCAAAAACCCCTAGTTGATCCGCCTTTTTTGTCTTTCACCCCTTGCAAGCTTACTCTTGTTTGAATTGCTAGTAAGGAATTAATTCTAGGCAGAATTAACTATAAAGGTGGTTGGTAAAAATACTTATAATCAATTCTAAATGTCAAATTTAAGTAAACTCAATTTTAGTGGAAATGAAAATTTTTCATTTTCACATTTCCTAAAATTGATTATGGGGTAGAAATTATCATTTTATTCTTATTGTAAGAACAAAATTTTAGTTTTAAGTTACACAACTATTAATTATTTATTCACATAATTAAATTTAAGTAATTAGTTATACATTTAATTTGTAATTTTCTTATAAAAATATATCATTTTAAATATTTAAATAATAATATTTTTACAACATTATTTCAAATATAAAGATTTTTTTAATTTTAATAATAAAGTAATTGACCAAATACTATACTTAAAAATTATAGGTATTATTTTTCTACAAAGGTTGTTTGACCCTTAGGTGTAAATGTATTTTTTTTTTTATGAAAGGGAATATTATTATTTTTAGTCATTTGTTATCTAAAATTAAGCCTAATAATCTCTATCTAAACATATTTACTTCTACTAAAATCAACTTTGATAACTTCTATTTAAACACAAATCAATTTTACATAATTATTTTTTTATAATCAATTCTTTCATAATCAACTTTATGCATAATCAATTCTACTCACAAATTATCTAAACACACTCTGCTACCAAATGGGATCAATGCTATTGGAAAATGATTTTGTGGCTTAGTGGAAGAAATTAGATGTAAATATCACTATTATTATTTTATTTTATTATTTTTTCTGTAGAACCAAGACCTCTAATTAGCCTATAATTCTGTTATACTAAAATCTAATATGTTTGTGCCTAATTATTTTGTCGCTAATTCGTTCGTTATTTCTCTAGAGTAAAAATAATACACACACACACACACACACACATTCCTTAATGAATCTCTATTTTGTAAAAATTATATTATTTTATTATTTTAATAAATCATCTATGTCCAACTCTGTCCCTAAATATTATATTTTAAAAAGCTATCTCAATTCTGTCTATGTAGTTTTCAAAAGGATCAGTTACAATATATGTCACTTCATTTTAGGTTAGAGATAGATTAATCTATTAAATAGGTAAACGCTAAATTCTTGATCTCTAATATGTTCTCTAATTTATAAAAATTATGTTATTTTATTTTCTAATAGACCATTTCCTTCCTTAATCTATATCTATTGTTTCAAAAAATATCAATTAAAATATATATTACTTCATTATATGTTAGGGATGGATTAGTGATAGATTGATTTATTAATTAGGTAATAGCTAAATTGTTCATCTCTAATCTAACTCTAGTTTGTAAAGGAAATATTATTTTATTTATAATAAATTATTTATGTCCCTAATTTGTCCCTAAACCTAATATATAGAATCCTCTCAAATCCATCTCTATAGTTTTCAAATATATCAATTATAATATAAATCACTTCATTTTAGGTTATAGAAAAATTATGGAAAGATCGATACACTAAATGTGTGATAAACCGAACTTTTAAGGGCAATAAAGTAAATTGTGCTTTTTTAGAATAAAAAGTTGCTTGAAAATTGGTTTCCACCTAAGAATTTTGGAATTGAGGATTTGATTGTCAAAATTAAATCTTGTGGGGGTCCAAACACTAGGATTTAGAATAAGCGGACTAAGGGCACAATTCTATAGAATTTTCTTCTCCAGTATAAAGAAGATGAATAGTGCTTATTCCAAGCATCTTAGCCATTTCTCGCAATCCAGCCGCCCTCCACAGCCGTGCACCAGAACTGGGTAATCTCTCTCTGTTTCTTTCTTGTTAGGTAGTTGTTTTCGTTTTGGAATCTGGCAGAAAGGGGAGGTTGTTGGCGCGGGTGGAGGTGTGGTGGTGTTGTAGCTTTGTGTGAGGGTGAGGGTGAGTGATTGGGGAGAATATAGAGGCCGAAAAGGGTCTAGGATCATCGAGAATGGAGATCGGGGGTGATTAGAGCCCGACCCAATTGCCACCGGTGCAACTATCTATTATTTCGGCAGTGGGTGCGTGTGACAATAAGTAGATGGTGGAGGACTGGACGCCACGGATGCACCTGTCTGGTGCAACACGGACGGTGGAGGTTGCTGCTGGAACCGATAGCAAGTGCTTCCAGTTTTGGGAAAAAGGTAGAAATCGAGGGAGGTGCAGCCAGCGTGGATCAATGGTAAGGGCTGTCGGAGGGGGGCTCAGTGGTGGCTGGGAGGAGAGTGGGTGTCGTTTTTATTTTAAGCTTTTGATTTTGATTTTTTAATTTTAAATTTAAGAGAGAATTTGGCTTTTAGTTTTTAAATTTTAGAATTTTTTTTATTTTTTATAAAAAATAATTATTTGATTAAAAGTTATCAAAAAAGCTGGTAGATTAATAAAGTAATTAAAATAAATTAAAAACTAAAATTAAAAGTAATAAATACCTTATTTTTAAACTTTTAATTAATATAATTAAATAAATAAATAACTAAAAATTAATTAAAATTTATAATATCTAATTCACTTTCTTTAGTCTTCGCTTGTTATCTTTCGCGAGGCAAAATATTCCCCGGAAAGATTTTTTTTTATCGGAGCTGTCACCGGAAACAAAAGAAAATTTGGGCACCCTTCCGAGGTACCCAAAAGAAGAAAAGAAAATCTGGAAAAATTTTCCCCCAAAATAGTGAGTTTGAATAAATTACAAACTTGGTTACGCAACTTGTCACTTATTTTCATAGGGTCTTTAACTTGCATTCATTTTACGACTAGGTCTCTCCGTCAGATCTCGTTAAATGCTCTGACGGAAACCTGATGCAGCAGTACAACTAAGTTTCTAACAATGTTTTTTTTTAAAAAATAATAAATTAATTATAAACAATATATAAAGTGTTCAAAATAGCTTAAAGAAAA
>JAOSIP010000043.1:0-4003 GCA_030586815.1 Candidatus Phytoplasma planchoniae | reverse complement strand
AGGCATATAATATCAAAAACCAAGTAACGCGATGGCTAACGCAAGACCTGAACCTTACGATCAGTAAAGATAAATCGAAAATTGTGAAAGCCAGTAAAGGAACGAGGTTTCTATCCTTTTTAATCTTGCCCATTTTTATATTTTTTAGAATGTATGAATCTAGAAATGATAAAAGGCTGGCTTACCTTACTTTATACACATCATGCACATTTTTAGGAGATTTGGGGTTGATATGTCAAGGGAAGGTATGGAGACTAGTTCCCCACATAAGTTAGATGCTGTTAGTGTAAGCTTGATGAAATATGACTACATAGGACACAATAAGTCTTACACTTGGGTTAGGAAGTCATCGTCTACCTATGCCTCTACATCTGTGACTATTTCAGCACCTGCAACGTCTTTTGAACCTATATCTTCCTCTACTGCTACTGCTATTATTACAGGTGAGAGTTCAATCCCTGTTGTGAGATTGTGATGATCGCTTGAGAATGTCTACGAGAGCTTGGATTTGATGGAGATTGCATTATACACACATTTAGACACATTCCAGTTGTCCATGTACTAGCGCTTTGATGCCTTTTAGAGTAAAATGTTCACTAAGTTTGAGAGGCTAGCTTATTAGTTCTCCAGCTTTAGATTTTTTCGAGGCAATTCCTCCTGATTCCCTCTGGCGCCACCACCATTCGACAATCCGCCTTTTGACCTGATGGCTTAGATCTATTTTTCATTTTTATGTTTTTTTCCTTCCCTTCTGCTAATGACGAAAAGGGGGAAAATAAATGCATTTGGATTATTATGATTTGAATGAATATGAATTTTGATGTGAATGATTTGAATGAAATTGATTTTTAATGAATGTGTTCAATGCTTAAATTGTTGGAATTGATATTCGTCATTTATATGCTTAAGTGTACAATCTGTTAATATATGTAAAAATGATTTGCTGCGTTAAATAAATAAATTACTATGCCATTTATGATAAAATTGTTCAAATATGGAAATATAGTATTTTCTGACAATTCAATGTTAAAATTAATTTTTAAAATTAAATGACACAAATTAAGGCCAAAAATTCAAGAAAATTTGCTTTACAAGCATTAAATAAAAATTTATTAAAATAATAAATTTTTTTATGTACTATGTTTAGGGGGAGTAATGTAATTATTTTATCTCCATATTGTCAAGGTTTTGTCATTATCAAAATAGGAGAGATTGTTAACTCCAAGGTTTCAATTTATCTGATTTTGATAATAATAAAACTTTTAACCAGTGCTAATAGTTTTATTTAAGTGATTTACAAATTTTAATCCTATTGAAATTGCCAATTTTAGATTACATATGGGATCAGGTGTTTTTATATAATAAGAATTGATTTTCTAAGAATATTTTCTTCAAAATATCTATAAAAGTTGCTCTAAAAGTTTGAAAATATTTTTAAATATTTTTTTATTTTAAAAAAGTAAAAAAAAAAAATTGGAGGATTCATATTGAACTAGCTGAAATTTTTAGTCAGTTAGTTAGTCAGTCAGTCAACTAACTTACTAGATTGATCTATTAATGATAAAAATTTTAGATAATCGGTCAATCAATAAATTAATTTTTAAAAACAGAAAAGGTCTGCTTTTTTCAGTTAATCAACTAAGCTATTGGTTGATTGACCAGTTATATATCTATTTAACATTTAAAAGGTGAGTCAGTTGACTGATCCTTAATCAATATCAGCCGATCGACTTTTAATTGTTATCAAAAGATTTTGTTTATAATGCTAGTTTTTGAAAGATAAAGTTAAATGGGTATAAATACATCTATTTCACGTCATTTTGACATATCTTAAACATTTGAAGAAATCAAATAGAGACAATTTATTGTTTGTATTCAAAGAGCAATCATTTAAGAGCAAAATAACAAAAAATTATTTATAGCAAAGTCAAGCTCTTAATAAAAGGGAGACATTGAGTTTTTTATCTAGGTTTAGAGAGTTTTATTTATATGTCTCTACTTTATCTTTTTTATTATGTTTTGGTTATTTTAAAGTGGTTGGATTGATATTATCTTCTCTTACTTGTTTGTGTATTTAATATTAGATTTAAGTGATTTAGTTAAGGTTGCCTCCCTACATAAATTTAATATTATATTGTAAGGTTGTCAATACTTATTTAAAATTAGTTTATTAGACATTTGAGTCCTTAATTAATGAGATTAAATTTATCTCTTATATAGCAAGAAATTGTAAATGTAGACTTTTGAGTTGAATCAAATAACATAAATATTGTATTTTTCATTACTTTTACTTTTTTGCTTTATATTTTGAAATATAATTGTATTACTCACTTAATTTATATTGTGCTAAAAAGTTTAATAAGACTAAGGTAGTAATTATAAGCAAAATATTTTATCAAATCTCAATTAAAAATTTTTATGCAAAACTTCAACAAATCGGAAAAAGTTCAATGCTCCTAGAGCAGTGAATTCAGTATTCCCCAAAGAAAAAAATACTTTTATTTTTATTATTATTTATACTATAAGTTAAAATTTTATAATTTTGTAGGTTTTAAGTCTTTATCTACCATAAAATTTTGGATTATTTAATTTAAAAAAACTAATCATTTTGTTTAATATAACTTTTAACTAACTTTAAATATCTAAAATTTAAAAAATTATATTAATAAAAGTTACATAAAATTTATACAATTATAAATTCTTAACTTATAACGTAAGTAATAATAAAAATAAATTTTTTTCTTTAAGAGTAAGCACTGAACATTTTTTCCAGAACTAGTAGTGAATTGTCCAAAAAACAACAATGATCAACCAGCCCAAATCGACTTCGGTAGTAATCCTCGGCCGGCGAAAATGCTGAGCTTTCGCTTCCAGCTTTTCCTTCAAAGGTCAGAGAAAGCGATGGCATTGACGAAGTTCTCCATGGCCCCTCTTCGATTGGCTTTTGGGACCCATCGTTTCTTCATCTTGGACCTGCCCACTGGTGCATCGCCAAGCTACCAATTCATATATAATGCAGCTATATATATAGCGAGAGAGAGGGACGGAGAGATTTGGAGTCCGTACTTTAGATGCCAGAAGTGGAAGGTGGAGGTAATTAATGTAGAACGCTTTCAAACCTACCATTGATAAAGCATGGTAAAAGGTAATTAATGTAGAACGCGTTCAAAGGCACCATTGATAAAGAAAGGTCTAAGCTGATGAACAAATTCAGGAAGAAGCAAGACAAAGATATAATTATAAGTATTTTTTTCCTTGAATTTTTCTTTGTTGTGCGTCTATGCTCATCTGTCTCGCCTGTTTTTATCGTCTGGCCTCGTAGGTTTGTATCTTTCCTCATCTGGGTCAGCCTCGCCTTAATGAATTTACATTTTCCCCCTATTTTCTCGCTGTTTACCATGGAAATTCCAATCTGAGCAGTTTAATTTCATCCCGTCTTCTCCCCTTCATGGGAAAAGTTTAGGTAATTCCCTTCTGGGTTTTGGCTGTTATTTCAATCTCTCTGGCTCCTTATCTCCCCTTGTTTTCTGTTGAAGCTTTGACTTCTCTATCATTTGCCCATCAGTATGTCCATTTTGCGTTCCATCTGATTTCTCTCTATGGTTCCTTTCTTTTATTCTATTTTATTATGTTTCCTACAGCAATTCATGTGCTATGTAAAGGGCTTGTTCCTTATAGATCATTCTGTCCCTGCATGTGTATGTGTATCCTACCAAATAAGTGCTATTAGTTTACTTGTCCATCTACCGTCCAAACCACCACCGCGCCCCCGGGGCAAACACCCACACACTCACACACACACACACACACACACACGAGTTGTTGAATCTTGGTTTTGTGTGTTTTGCTAGCAGGAGCTGAATGAGTGGTCACATTTAATTTAGGGCATCTCTATTAAATTATGGATATCCGGGGGGGGGGGGGGGGGGGGGGGGGGGGGGGGCGCGGGGGGGCGGGGGGGGGGGCGCGGGGGGGCGCGGGGGGGAGGGGGTGTGGGAGGGTG
>JAOSIP010000042.1:0-4094 GCA_030586815.1 Candidatus Phytoplasma planchoniae | reverse complement strand
GCCAAGGGCATGTGGAAGACAAACACTTGAGACATGAGAAGGACCCAGACATAGTAACTAAAAACTTTTCAATGAAAGTCCAATTTGCAAATGCCAAATTGTCATTTTTCTTATATGTTTATAAAGGGGACTAATTTACCTTGGTTTAAAATTAAGTTTTTTTTTTTTTTTGGGAAATTGGTTTAAAATTAAGTTGATTGAGAGTGGATTTGCTGTTTGTGACTATCTGACACTCTTTCTGAAAGTTTTTACATATCCTGTTTTAAAATTTTACAATACTTAATTTGCCATGTTATGTCTTGCATTTTATCAGTTACTGTTCCTATGTTTTGAACAGCAATTGTGGTCACGTTTCTTAACTTTCAAGAATACAGTTCAGAATTATGAGAAAGTTTACTAAACCCAAAAACAACAAAATAATGACATCTTTATAAAAAGCTTATAGGTTCAAAAAACTAGATATATGCACCCAAAAATAAACAGGCTAATCAACCTCTCCCATATGAGTTGCAGACCTACAATGTTCATAATCGGCAATGTATTAATCCAATAAATATCATATTAATTCACTTTTGAAATAGGGTTTAAATTTACTATATAATTTTATAATTTCCAGCCAAACAATTCAGACCTGATTTCTGTAAGGGTAGATGAACTCTGGGGTCAGCGCCACATATTTACATTTCATGATACCAGCTGGTCCGCCTCTGAATCCATAAACTGTGCTTCCTTTGCAACGATCCTGCAAATAATCTACCAAAGATACACAAATACAAATAAAAAGAAGGGTTAAATCAAATTATACAAGATAAAAAAGAGAAAAAGCCATCAATACACGAAACACTTACCGAAGATTCCAGAAATCACATTGTGTCCTCCAGGGGCCTGGCCTCCGGACAACACCACTCCGATCTTCAAGCCCTGACCGGACGGAAGCTCCTTCCCATCGCCTGCCACCAACATTGCCGACGGTTGCCCAAACAGGCAAGGAAAGAGCTTCGCGATCTCATCTGAAACAGCCAAATCACAGAACAAACTATAAATCTCCGTTTCAAACTAAGATTCGGGTTCGGCTCTACTACCAAAGTAGTTATACAGCGAACAATACATCAAGACCAATTTTTTAAGCATTTCATCTAGCAAAAAACAAAAATCGAAACTTTTAAGCTTTCAATTCGACATTCAGCTCAGAAGACAACGAGAAAGCATAAGGTTTGAGAGACACCACAATGCTTTCATGAGCCAATCGTTTCGTTGATTAATACATGGCGGAAACAGACAAGTACACAGACGTTGCATACATCCACACATCCGTACACAGAGACGGTGATACCTGGATTGCCGGCGGCGGAGCTGCGGGGGCCGTCGACGACCTTGAAGGGCTTTTTGAGGACGGAGGGTAGAGAGAGAGCGTGGTCGATCCGGGTGCTCTGAACCTCACTGTAGACGCCGGTGAACCGACCGGCCCCGGACTTTCCGGCGGAGATGTCACCGTTGGCCAACAATGCAGAAGCCATTGATCTAGCGGAGAGAGACCAAAGACCAGATCCTGCGGAGACAGTCCTCAATACTCAAAGCCTTGGCTATCGCTGCGGTGCTCTCTCCCCCCCACTCTCTAGCACACTAATAAAAGTAGTTGAGGGTTTAGTGAAAGGGCAAAACCGTCCTCGGATGCTCCGCCAGAGTAGTTGGTGAACAGCCTTTTGGGGCTAAAAGGGTATTTTAAGAATTTTAAAATAAATACTAACTCGCGCTAACTATAATTTGACTAAACCCTATATTTTGGCCCTATGCATATGGTTGGCTGTTTTATTAGGTTGGTGCTTAAAAAATGAAATTTTTTTATTTTAGTATTTTATAAATTAAAATTTATTTCAATTAAATTATTATGTCACATAGCTATTAAAAACATTAATTAATATATTAACGTGTCATATTAAATATGACGTATTAGAATTTGGTTATAAAATGACATGCATGATAAATAATTGGTCATTTAAAAAAAAATTATTGACGTAAGAGATCATCCTCAATGAAGATGACGACAATGGTGAAGAGAAATAGGATGGGTCACTGCCTCTACCCATGGTAAAGCTACTAGAGTTTTGTGACGGCATTTTTGCTCGCCTTTTTTCCATCTGGTGGTTCACTCTCCCTTTAGCTGTCATTCTCCTCGGAAACTCCTACTGCTAGGTAGCGGTAGAAAAAAAAATAACAAACCAAAATCACAACCCCAACACTTTACAAGGAGAAAGAGAAAATCCTAGAGCTAGGGGATGAGATAGAGAAATGATGGGAGCTACAACCATAACGAGCCTACCACCAACCCTAATTGCCGCTAAATTCACCATCTTATCTTTGCCCCCACATTTTCCAATTTCCCTCATTCCAGCTAACATGTTTGCCTTTGCAACCTCCCTCATCCTCTCTTTTCCTCCGCCACCACCTCTAATTTTCTCACTCGGAGGCACTAAGTTTTGGTTGTTGACAAAGACATCCTCCAATTCGCTCGCCTTATATATTCCAATGCTTGTCTGGTGGTAGCGCCCTTTTACAGGACACAGGGCCCACTCTGGGCTACTCTGGTAGTCATGGCTAGCACTCATGCTCTCAATTTCACTTTCAATTCTTTCACCTAGTGTAACCTCATTTAATAGCCATTTGATTCCTTCGAAACCCCTGCTTCCCTTTATCATCATCGTCGTCATCTGCATTGAGGACGGTATGCTATGTCAGTAATTTTTTTTTTAAAAAAGTGACTAATAGTCCACTTAGTATGCTACGTTATCACCAAATAGTGACACGTCATATTTAACATAATACGTTAACACGTTAGTTAACACTTTTAATAGTTTTATAATGGAGTGATTTGATTAAAAGGAATTTTAATTTGTGGAAGACCAAAATAAAAAATTTATCTTTTAAGGACCAATTTGATAAAAATACATATGTAGAGAATTAAAATAGGAGTTTTGTCTTAAAATTTAAAGGAAGAAAAGGGGGGAAAATTTTAATTCGTTATTTTTTGAAAAGAAACAATATCTAGTTCAATATAATTTGAAGGATTGTACGTAATATAGGTTACAATTTCCACAGTTGTAAGACTGGGAATGATTTAGGTTGGTGATGGCCCATCGCAGATGGAGTAGTACAAAGAAGAATCAATAATTATTGTTTATTTGTTTACTACCTTCTTCTTACCTAACTTGGTTGAGGGGTGGGTGCAATTGTGAACGGAGGCCATGGCCAGTATATTCTTAAGGCCCGACTTGTTAAGATGAAGTTTAAGCTGGTCCGACTTTTAAATTAATGTTCTTGTCATTCTTAAAATAACCCATAATTTCTTATATAAAAAGATAAAGAGGATAATTACTAAGTCGCTAAGTCTTCTTAAATTCTCTTTTTATTCCAAAAGATTGAGGAATGATGAGTTTCTATTTGGCCACTTGACCTGTTCTTTACTGCGCTAGTTTTTTAATTTAAAAATGTTGTTGTACTCGCACTTTTGCATGGGGTAATGAATATTTTTTTATACAAAAATATCTTGAAAATATTTCTTTGCGGCCTCTCCACGTGAAAAAGATGTCGTACGCATGACTTACGGATCAAGGAGGGAGGGCGTCACTTCAGCACCCTTAAAATTTTTAAGTCGTTGCTCAAGAAGAATTTTACCAAAAGCAATGTTTTAAAATCTGATCCCTTAGACAAATTGATTTAGAGATTAGGGTATGGTAAGACTAGTATGGGTAGTTAAATTTGTCAATATTATAAAATATATTTTATATAATTAATATTTAAAATAACTTTATCTTAGTCAAACAAACAAAGAATAAAAAAAAAATGTGAATGAAACAACGTTAACTGTGAAAATGATGTTGTTTTGACTTAGTTTTTTTGTATTAATTTATATTAATTTTAACAAGTTTAACTGTTATAGTAAGTTAATAAATATAATTAGACTAATATTGAGATAAACGTTGTGAAGATAAAATTAATAATTCTTATAAACATTATCAAAAATCACAAAATAAAGATGATTTATTGCTTATGGATGAAAAAGTTTTGGATAAAAAAAATAATGTTGTGGATAAACA
>JAOSIP010000041.1:0-4117 GCA_030586815.1 Candidatus Phytoplasma planchoniae | reverse complement strand
AGTCCAAAGCACATCAAAATTAAAAAACTTTCGTTGAATGCAAAATTCATATTATTTGGGTCAAAAGCACATTATGGCTACATATATATATATATATTTTGGGCCATATTATTTCTTTTGGGACATGTTAGTTAGTTAGTTATTTTATGATTGTGATGGGCTAGGTAATATCTTGATCTAAGCCAAATCTTCTATTTAATAGGTTTTTTGGGTAGGTTTCTAAATTTTATTTAATAGATAATTAAGTAGGATGTTCTAAGATTTTGTTTCTCAATTTTTTGGGATTTTATTTTGTTTACTTTGTTATAAAAGGACCATGTATCTCCATGAAAGTACAAATCATGAAGATTATGATAAATTAAACTTTTCTCTTTAGTTCTTTCAAAGAATTTTATGAACTTATCAAGATCAACTCTTGTGGTGTTCAATCTTCGAGTTATCACTCACCTTCTCACCTTTCTTGAGCATGGCGTCCATATCTTTCTTTTTGGAATCTAATTTAGCTTATTGGGAATTGATATTTTCATTTGACTATAGGTCTCATTAATCTTTGAGGTTCACATCATCTTGGTATTAGAGTGAAGGTTGTAAATTAGGTTGTTGATTATTTTTCTTCTTTTTCTTTACTTTCTGCAAAACCCCAAATCTTGTTTTCTTATCCACCCCCTTCTTCTTGATTTAGCAAATCATAATTTTTTTTCTTGAAAATTGTAACCCTAGACTTTATTTGAATTTATAACACCTTTATATGGAAACCTTAGCCCTAACCCTTTTTTTCTTGAAAATTGTAACCCTGGACTTTTATTTGAATTTATAACACCTTCATATGGAAACCTTAGCCCTAAACCTCTTTTATAGCAAGCTACACTAAACAAATTACAAGCTCTAATCAAAACACACAAGAGAACTTGTTGATCTATTTCTAAACAAACCTGTTGTTGGTTGTAAATAGATATAGAAAATTAAAACATGAACTGATGACACTATGGAATGCTACAAGGCTTAACTCATAAGGACACTTTATTTTGTGGGCTCAATTTCTCTCTTAGTTCTAAGATTAAGTTACTATCAAACTCAAATTTATACTAGGCAAGTAATCTGCAAATTGCAAATCAACCACTAGGTATTGCTTTTACTTCAGTTCATTTCTTAAATCTTGGCATGGTAAAAAGCTAACTATGGTATCCTACTCCAGTACTAAAGATGAATATAGAGTAATTGTATATAAAACCCAAGAGCTAGCATGGTTAGGCTCTCAATTTTAACAATAAGATTGATATTCATACTGCTCATAATGATGTCTTCAATGAATGGACAAAGCATATTGAGATTGAGTCTCTTTTCATCTACCAACATTATAAGTCAAGGCATAGTTCATTTTGTATTTGTTTCTTCTACCAATCAAACTACTAGAATCATTAATAAATCCCATCTTCCATGCCATTTTTCATGATTTAACATACAACCTCTAGTTAAATTTCTTTTTACCAACTTGAGTTAGAGGGCAATATTATAGAAATTTGTATTCTATAAGATATAATCGAACTAATCCTTTATTATTAGTCATCACTCTCAATGTAATAACCCAATCAATTCAAGGGTAAATTGGTAAAAGCAATGGAAGAGATAGTGAAATTTTAATTTAATTGAGAAATTAGGGGGAAAGAGGGCTAACTTAATAAAATCAAAATGACTAGGGACCAATGGATTAAGTATGCAATGGCTGAGGAACAATTTTAATGATGAGAGGGACCCAAAGTGCACTTATGGAAATGTAATAATGTTATATATACGTGTGGGTGTATGTTGTGACTTAGGGACCACTAAGGAGGAAGAAGGATCAGGTGACTGGGCTATAACAGCTCTACTATCACCGTCACTATCGAAGATTGCTCAAGGGACACTATTGAGCCACCAAAACTGAGGTAACATATCTCTCTCTCCCTTTTTCTTTCTTTGTTGGTTAACTTCTAATTAGGTGTGTGTGTGAGTGGTTATGTTATGCTAGTAATAAGAGAGGGAAACGAAAAGAGGAAAGGTTAAATAGTGGCCGGAGAGGAAAAGATGTAGAGCAAGGAGGGAGGTGCCCTAGGAAAGAGAGTTACGACTAGTGGGAGAGGGGATTTGATCAAAGTGGTCTCAAGGGAGTTTGGGTGCAGCAATAAGCTACTTGGAAAATTGGGTAGCCAAAGGTGTGGAAGACAGCAAAGGGTGGGCATTCGGTTGTCAGGTTCACTCGAGGTGTGTATCGGTAAGGGCTGCTTGTTACAACGAGTTAGTAGGGAACTGTGCATAGGTGGAGTATACACAGGTTCAAGTGCCAACTTTGAACACCAATAGGAGCCATCGATGGTGGTTGGCGGTGATAGCTAAAAGTGGAGGGTGGTCGTTAAAGGTCGGGGAGTTGTTTCAACTATTGATTGACTAGATTTACTATGTAGTAAAGTTGTACAGTAAATCTAGCAGTTACGGCCATGGTTGTAACTACCGGACTAGACTAAACTAGCTAACCCTATTCAATATAGTAACTGGCTGGTCCTATTTAATTTTAGAGCCAAATCAGTTCAGTCTGGTTCAATTCTAAACCAAATCAGTTCATTCAGTTCTAATTGGTTTAGTTTCTAAACCAAATCAATTCGGTCTAGTCTGGTCCGGTTCAATAAGGAAGTTAAGGGTTTTTTGACAATTTAATGAGTTTAATGATTGAATTGTCTTTTGATATTATTGTAGATTTGTAGTGTACTCACAAATCATACCAATGGGTGATAAAACCTTGTATAAGACAAATTAGGTAAGGGATTGTGCATTAAATAAATTAAATTAATTATAATTTTTTTTATTATCATTATTATTGGGCTATGACAGTATGAAAATAAGTGTTATATTATTTTATTATTGTTAAACCTTACAATTATTTTAAAAGATTGCATGATTTTGATCACTAAGTAAAATGTTTTAAATTGTTGTAGTTAATTACAATAGCTATGTTAAAGTGTTGTTGAATGATAATTGCTTATTAACCCATATGTGATGAATTACTGTGGGCAATTAAGTCCAATCGCTGTGGACAGTTCAATCCAAATAATGTGAGTAGTTTAGCCAACTCTTGCTAGAATGAGAACAAATTCTCAGACTTGTTGACATGTTACCTTAGTACACTAGCTAACCTATCATATCAAGGTCATGCATCCCACTCTACCATTACAAGGATACGAAATGGTGTCGCATATGGTTATTATTAATTGTTAATTGTTAATTATTGAAATGCTATTGTATGATTACAGTCACAATGCATATGGTTGCCACAATTGATCTTTTAAATGATTAATGATTTTTTTTTTTTTTTACAACTTGCATATATCTCATATTGAGTGTAATACTCACCCTTTTCACCTTAAATTTTTTCAAGTAGTGATATAATAGC
The DNA here is from genome assembly GCA_030586815.1 of Candidatus Phytoplasma planchoniae. GTDB lineage: Bacteria > Bacillota_I > Bacilli_A > Acholeplasmatales > Acholeplasmataceae > Phytoplasma > Phytoplasma planchoniae. Next base: position 693 of record JAOSIP010000041.1, on the reverse strand, counting down.
TTTGGGTTCAAAGAGAGATGCTTAGTGTTGACCCTAAGGTCCATGTAACTTTTGATGATGAACAAACAATTGTAAAAGTCTAATTTTTGTGCTTGAGTGTTCTTAATTTGTAGATTTTATTCTTGTTTACAAGCACAAAGTTGTGGAACAAAGTTGGAGCTCAATGTTGGAAGCATAGAAAATCTTAGGTATTTTAGGATTTTTTATATATTTAAGTATTTGATTTTCTTAGATGATCTTTGCTCTATAATATTTTTGGATTGATGCTCTAGTGTTTAAAAATGTTTTATGAAAATATTTTTGAAAAAGATTATGGAAATGAGCTGTTTTCAAACTGATTGTCTGAAGCATCAGAGGATTAATTGACCGACTTCTGAGTCAATCGACCGACCCTTTGTGATTCGGCAGTCGGTCGACCGAGCGGTTGACCGATGTAATTTTCGGAGAATTCCAGAGAGGGTGCTCATTTTCCGGTTAACCGAGTGTTGGTCAGTCGACCGAGTGAAGGTCGATCGACCAATCCAATTGTTGGAAGCAGAATTCTGGCTTCCTAACGGCTAGTTTTTAAAAGCAAACTTGTGGGGGTATAAATTGGACCTTCCCCACATGATTTTAATGTTAGCAAATACTTCCAAACTTGAAAACAAAGTGAGACAAAGAGCTTTCTAGTGAAAATTTTATTTGTGAGCATCA